>NZ_SMLD01000169.1:0-19969 GCF_004352805.1 Nonomuraea mesophila | reverse complement strand
GGTGGGGATGCGGTGGGACGGTTCGGGCTGGGCGGCGTACCGGATGCCGTCCAGTGCGGGAGCCCTAGGGGGAGAGGGCGCGAACGTGTGGACGGTGAGCGGGCCGCCCGTCCCGGGTGGGCCGGCCGCCGCTCGCTGGAACGGCTCCGCCTGGCAGGCGATCGGCGTACCGGAGCTCGGCTTCCCGCACGACGCCTCCTCGCCCCGGGTCCGGCTCGCCGACGTGGCCGTGCTCGGGCCCGGCGACGTGTGGGCGGTCGGTGGAGTGTCGTGGCTGGTTCCGGGGAGGTACGACGAGGAGGGGGAGCCGCTGGAGCGGTCACGCCCGGTGGCGCTGCACTGGGACGGCGGAGCGTGGCGCTGCCGGTGGGGCCGGCTCGGCACCACGTTCACCCAGGCGGAACCGGACGGCGCCGGCGGCATGTGGGTGCTCGACGCGACCGGCTCGCGCCTGCTGCACCAGGTGGCGGGCCGCTGGACGTCCGCCGAGGTGGACGGCGTCGTCGCGGCGCTGGCGTGGCGCCCCGGCACCCGGGAGATCTACGCCGCCGGCTCGGTCCCCGGGGACGGCGACCTCACCAGGGCCGCGCTCTGGCGGCACGGGTAGGACGTCCCGCGGTACGCGCGTGACATAAGCGCGATCTTGTCCCAAGACATCCGGCAAAGCGGTGAGTCGTTCCTCGCGTGGCGTTACACCACGTTACGAGAATGACTACATAGAGTGATTGAGCCTTGTCACATCGTGATATCAGGGGGAGAACGTGAGAAGTAAGCTCATAGCCACAGGTGGCGCTCTCGCCACCGCCGCCGCACTCGTCGTCACAGCCGCGCCGGCCCACGCCGAAGAAGAGGTCACCTGCGGCCTGAGCGTGTCCGACGCCACCCACACCCTTCGCATCGACCGCTGGGGCGTCTACGCTTCCCGCCGCGACCGCGACGCCTGCACCGACCGCCGCGAGCGCAAGGCGTACCGTTACGGCGACGCGACGGCCCGTACCGCGGAGAACGCGGAAGCCGCCGAGAGCGCGGAGGCTGCGGAGGCCGCGGAGGCGGAGGCGTCCGAAGAGGCCGAGGCCGTCGAGGAGGCCTACGAGTCGGAGGAGGCCGAGACCTCGGAGGAGGCCGTCGAGTCCGAGGAGGCCTACGAGTCTGAGGACGCCGAGGGCTCCGAGGAAGCCTATGAGTCTGAGGACGCGGAGACCTCGGAGGAAGCCGCTGAGTACGAGGACGGCCGTTACTCCGAGGAGGGTCGTTACGCCGAGGAGGGCGAGCACGCTCATGAGGCTTGGCAGTCCGAGGAGGCTGCGGAGTCCGAAGAGGGCTGGCACTCCGAGGAGGTTGCCGAGTCGGAGGAGGGTCGTTACGCCGAGGAGGGCGAGCACGCTCATGAGGCTTGGCAGTCGGAGGACGCCGAGCACGCCGAGGAGCACGACACCACCGACATGGAGGCCGTGGAGGACGACAGGTACGCCCGGGGCGACTGGGACCGTGAGCACGACGGTGACGGCTGGGACCGCAAGCACTACGGTGACCGCCACCACCACGGCTACCGCCCGCACCACCACCACTGGGGCTGGCCGCACTACGGCTACCGCCCCTGGGGATACCCCTACGGCTGGCCCGCACCCTGGTACGGCCAGCGCTAGGCGGACGATCTGGCCAGGCCGGCGCTGAGAAGGACGGTCCGATCCTGTTCGGGCCCGTTTCGTACGGTCCCGGGACACCGTTGCGTGGCCCGGGACCGTTCCCCCGGCCTCCCGGGCTCCCCACCGATCGGCGACCCCTGTCGCCCGGCCCCGTTCACGTCTCGCCCCTGTGACGCTCGCCCTTGTGTCACCCGCCCCTGTGACACGGAACCCTGTGACATTGGCGCCCGGCGCTCCGGCGCCGGGCCGGTCGCCCTCCCGGAACACGTGCGCGAACACCTCCGCGAAGGCTCGCGAAAGCCGCGAACATGTGCGCGAACACCTCCGCGGAGGTTCGCGTGAGTGCCGCTGGTACCGCCGCCGGGGTCCCTACCGGTCGACGATCTCGTTCTTCCCGATGACCACGACCCCGCCCCGCGTCAGCGCGAACCTGGTGCGGTCGTACTCCAGGTCGAAACCGATCCGTGCGCCGTCGGGGATCACCACGTTCTTGTCGATGATCGCTTTGCGCACCACCGCGCCCCTGCCGATCTTGACGTTCTCCATCAGCACGGAGTCCTCCACCAGCGAGTGTGAGTGGAGCACCACTTGGGGCGACAGGACCGACCGGATCGCCGTACCCCCGGAGACGATCACGCCGGGGGAGACGAGCGAGTCGATCGCCCGCCCCACCCGGTCACCGTCGTTGTGCACGAACTTGGCGGGCGGCAGCGGGTCGTGCCCGGTGAAGATCGGCCACTTGTCGTTGTAGAGGTTGAACACCGGGTGGGCCGAGATGAGGTCCATGTGGGCGTCGTAGTAGGCGTCGAGCGTCCCCACGTCGCGCCAGTAGCCGCGGTCGCGTTCGCTGGAGCCGGGGACGATGTTGTGCGCGAAGTCGTACACGTCGGCGCCACCCGACTTGACCAGCATCGGGATGATGTTTCCGCCCAGGTCATGCTTGCTCGTGGGGTCGAGCGCGTCCTCGCGCAGCGCGTCGATCATCGACTGCGTCTTGAACACGTAGTTGCCCATCGACGCGAACACCTCGTCGGGGGAGTCGGCCAGCCCCACCGCGTCCTTCGGCTTCTCCCTGAAGGCGACGATCCGGCGGCCCTCGGGGTCGGTCTCGATCACGCCGAACTGGTCGGCCAGCGACAGCGGCTGCCGGATCGCCGCGACGGTGACGTCGGCGCCGGAGTCCTCGTGCTGCTCGACCATCTGCTGCGGATCCATCCGGTAGATGTGGTCGGCCCCGAACACGATCACGTGCTCGGGCATCTCGTCGTAGATCAGGTTCAGGTTCTGGAACAGGGCGTCCGCCGAACCCGAGAACCAGCGCGGGCCGAGCCGCTGCTGCGCCGGCACGGGGGTGACGTAGTTGCCCAGCATCGCCGTGAGCCGCCAGGTGCGCGACACGTGCCGGTCGAGGCTGTGGTTCTTGTACTGCGTGAGCACGACGATCTTCAGGAAGCCGCCGTTGGCCAGGTTGGACAGCACGAAGTCGATGAGCCGATACATCCCCCCGAACGGCACGGCCGGTTTGGCTCGATCCGCCGTGAGCGGCATGAGCCTCTTGCCCTCTCCACCTGCCAGCACGACCGCAAGCACCTTCCGGGACCTCATGTTCTGGACGCTACCCTCAAATGGCCGATCTATCGACGAAAGCCCGCACGGTGGCATTCGCGCGTGTCCGGATTTGCGGATCAATGTGCCCGCGGGCACGCCCCGGTCGCGGGTTCGCCGACGTGTCGCGGGCCGGCGGGAGCGCCCAACGGTGCGACACTCGCTCCTTTGTGGTGGTCCGCTGCACGTGGGCCGCCATAAAGTCGTGTCATGCGTGTTGATCTGCTCAGCCGTGAATACCCGCCGGAGGTGTACGGCGGAGCCGGTGTGCACATGGAATACCTGGCCAGGGAGCTGCGGGAACTGGCCGACGTGCGGGTGCGCTGCTTCGGGGCCGAACGCGCCGAGGCGGGGGTGTCGGCCTACCGCGTGCCGGGCGGGCTCGAAGGCGCCAACGCCGCGCTGCAGGTGCTCGGCGTCGACCTGGAGATGACCGCCGCCTGCGAGGGCGCGGACGTCGTTCACTCGCACACTTGGTACGCCAACTTCGCCGGGCATGTCGCGAAGATGCTGCACGGCATCCCGCACGTGGTCACCACGCACAGCCTCGAACCGCTGCGGCCGTGGAAGGCCGAGCAGCTCGGCGGCGGCTACACGATCTCGTCGTGGGCGGAGCGCACCGCCCTGGAGTCCGCCGACGCGGTGATAGCGGTGTCGGAGGGCATGCGACGTGACGTCCTGGCCGCCTACCCCGCGATCCCGCCCGGCAGGGTCACCGTCGTGCACAACGGCATCGACACCGCGGAATACGCCCCCGACCCCGGCCTCGACGTGCTGAAGAAGCACGGCGTCGACCCCGCCAGGCCCTACGTCGTGTTCGTCGGCCGCATCACCCGCCAGAAGGGCCTGGTCCACCTCCTGCACGCGGCGCGCTCGTTCGACCCCGGCGCCCAGCTCGTGCTCTGCGCGGGGGCGCCCGACACGCCGGAGATCGCCGCGGAGGTGACCGCGCTGGTGCGCGGCCTCGGCCGCGACGGCGTCTTCTGGATCCAGGAGATGCTGCCCAAGCCCGAGGTGATCCAGCTGCTGACGCACGCGAGGGTGTTCGTGTGCCCGTCGGTCTACGAGCCGATGGGGATCGTCAACCTGGAGGCGATGGCCTGCGAGACGGCGGTGGTGGCGACGGCGACGGGCGGCATTCCCGAGGTGGTGGCCGACGGCGAGACGGGGCTGCTGGTGCCCATCTCCCAGAGCGGCGACGGCACGCCGCACGACCCGGAACGCTTCGCCGCCGACCTGGCCGAACGTGTCAACACCCTGCTCGGCGCCCCTGCTCGCGCCGAGGAGATGGGCCGGGCCGGCCGCGCCCGCGCGGTCGGCCACTTCTCCTGGTCACGCATCGCCCACCGCACCCGCGACCTCTACACGTCCTTGCTCAGGTGAGTTTCTCTCGTTTTTGTAGCACTTCCAGTACCTTGGTCCAGTAGTTGTCACGTGTGGGGCCTTGGTGCAGGAAGATATTGACGCCGCGTTGAGAGAAGCGACGGCAGACTTCGGCCGTTCTGCGAGCCGGCCGCGTGAGGTGTACGAGCAACTCAACGAGCTCAGCCACACCGCCAGGTCCGCGGACGGGATGGTGACCGTGACCGTGGACGCGCGCGGGCAGGTGCGTTCGCTCGCCCTGAATCCCCGCGTTTATCGCAAGCTGTCACCGACCGAGCTCGCCGACGCGATCATGGGCCAGATCCGGGCCGCGACGCGTGAGGTATCGGCCAAGACGCAGGAGCTGGTGGAGCCCATGATGCCGGAAGGCATCGCGTACGACGACGTCTTCGGTGCCGGGGCGGGCTTGGAGAGCTTCTTCCCGAGCCCCCGCAAGCCGTAGCCGTAAACGCGAACGGGAGGGCTACCGCGCGGAATGGGAGAGGATCCGGCGACAGCGAGGCGGGCAGGCCGCGGACGAGGCGGCCTTCGCCGAGGAGGTTCGCGATGACGTGCGGGAGGCCTTCGCGACGGCGGGACGGCCGATGGGGCACGACCAGTACGGAGCCGAGCTGGAGAAACACTTTCCCCAGCTGAAGGAGCAGCTTTTAGCCGCGTTCGACGCGTACATCGAGGAGCTCGACGGCCTGGACACAGGGCTGAGGAGCACCGCGGCGACCTACGAGGCCGCGGCGGGTCAGCCGCGGGAGCGTGAGCAGGGCTGATCGCCGGTGTGGTTGGACGGCGTTCCCATTCCCGAGCAGTTACGGCCCTGGATCGGCTGGGTCGTCGGCATGGACTGGCCCGAGGGGGACGAGGCCGCGCTGTTCCGGCTGGCCGACGATCTGGCACGTGCCTTCCACCGGATCAACGGCGGGGTGCGCGGGGACGGGAGCCTCGCGGGAGGGGCGGCCGCCGGCGCCGAGCGCGGCGACTGGGACGGCGCGGCGCTGCGGCGCTTCGTCGAACGGGTGGGACGCGAGACCACGAGCCGCCCGCGCGGCAGTCCGAGCTCCGGCCGACAGGACCGCGCCGCCGGAGCCGACCCAGGCAGCCCATCGCACGGAAACCACAGCCGCCCCTGACCGATCCGCTCCTGACCGTCCCGCCCCTGATCGCTCGACGTCGGCACGTGCCGGCGCAGATCGCTCGACATCGCCTCCGGATCGGCCGGTGCCGGATCGTGCCGGCGTGGATCGTCCGGTGTCGGATCGTCACGGTCTGGATGGTTCGGGTGTGAATCGTTCGGGCCCGGATCGGCCGCAGCGACGATGACCATGCGAGGGTTGACCGTCTCCGAGACGTACCAGTGGTACGCGGGATGGAGCAACGGCTACGTGGGGTTCGTGGTGGTCGAATAGCGCTCGTCAGTCGATGCGTTCGAGGACGACGACCGGGATCTCGCGATCGGTCTGGCGCTGGTAGTTGTCGTAGTCCGGCCAGGTGGCCGTCATCAGCCGCCAGAGCTCCGGCTTCTCCTCAGGGGTCGCCGTGCGGGCTCGGGCCTTGAACCGCTGATCCTTCACCTGCACGTCGACGTCCGGGTTGGCGACGAGGTTCTTGTACCACTCCGGATGGTCGGGGTCGCCGCCCTTGGAGGCCACGATCACGTAGTCGTCGCCGTGGCCCTGGTAGATGAGCGGCGTCGTGTACGGCCGGCCCGACTTGCGGCCTTTCGTGGTGAGGAGGAGCACCGTGGTGTTGTTCCAGTCGTGTCCTTCGGCGCCGTCGGTTTCCTGATAACGCTGGACATGTTCTTTGCCGTAGAGCATGCACCGTGACTACCCCCGACCGGCGTGACCTCACCGTTACGTGCCGGGGTCCGTACCAGAAGTTGGCGACGCCGGCACGCTGCGTTTGTGCAGGGCACAGACGACGGGCCGGTCACATGGACGTCCGACCTGCCGATGCGCGGCGTCTGCCGGATCGAGCCGACACCGTGATCAGCACTTCTGTACGCGGGCGCACGCTGGTGAGAGCCTTTGGCCATGACCGACCCGGCCGAGGCACTGGCCGCCCGCATCGAACGCTTCGAGCAGGCCGCCGATCCCGACCTGATCTGGGATCCGGCGGCCCTGTCCGAGGCAGAGGAGGCGATGCGGGCGTGTGCCGGCGACCGCTCCGACGCCGCCGCATGGCGCCTGATCGGCATGCTGCACCTGGCCCGCTACCGGCTCGACCAGCGGATCACCCAGGACGCCGCGGTCGCGGGCGCGTTCTTCGCCGCCGTGGCGCTGCTCGACCCTGGGCGGCTGCCCGAACGGCTGCGCGGCTCCCGCCTGCCGGCCGGCGACTCCGCCGCCGGCTGGGCCGGGCTCGTCGAGGAGATCTTCCGCATGGTGGATCCGGGCGCGTACCCGCACGTGGGGCTGCTGATCCAGGCCCTGGTCCGGCACGCGGTGACACGTCCGGGGGCGGACGAGGTCGCCGAGCGGCTGGGCGAAGTGCTCCTGCAGGAGTCCGTACGCCCGCCCGCCCCTGATGACCTACTCGGCTCGAACGCCCCAGAGAGGTCGCCCGGCTCCGCGGCGACGGGCGACCCGTCCGGCCCGTCCGAACCCGGCGGTCCGTCCGGCCCGCCCGGACCCGGCCATCCGGACGGCTTGCCCGGACCTGGGGACCCGGCCGGCCCGCCCCAACCCGGGGACCAGGTCGGCGTGGCCGGTCCGCCGGAACCAGGCGGCCCTTCCGGGACGGGTGGCGGTGTGCGGGCGGACGTGCCCGCGCGGGCGGCCCCGGCGGATGAGCGTTCGCGGGAGACCGGTCCCGCGTGGGCGCCCGGCGCGCTGGCCGTGCTGGGCGGCGGACTGGTGCGGCTGCACGAGCAGACGGGCTCGCCCGAGGCCGCCGACGACGCCGTGCACCTGCTGTTCCGCGCGGCCCTCGCCGATCCCGCCGCGCACCTGGGCGAGCTGGCGGATGCGCTCAGCCGCGCGGCGCCCGGTGACGAGGACCTGGTCAGGGCCTACCTGAGGGCGGCGCAGAGCCCCGCGGCCAGCCAGAGCAGGTCCCAGTCGCTGCGCGCGCTCGTCGAGCTCACCCGTGAGCGCGCCGACCGGTCGCTGGCGGACGGCGACCTGCTGGCCTTCATCAGGGCGGGGCAGTGCGCGCTGGACTTCTGGCACGAGCCGTGGGCCACGTCCGGGGTGCTGGCCCCTTACGCGAGCGGGCTGGTGGAGTGGTACGTGGTCACGGGGGACGAACGGTCGCTCGAAGCCGGCATGGAGATGCTGGAGGCGATGCGCGTGATGCCCGGCGAGACGATCCGGGGGCTCGGCGAGGACCCCGTCGCGCGGCTCGGTCTGCTGGGCGAGCGCCGCCGGAGACGCTACGCCGTCACCGGAGACCTCGCCGACCTGAACGCCGCCGTCGAGGCGGCACGTGAGGCGGCCGCGCTCGCCCCCGCCGGACATCCCGAGCGTGCACGGGTGCTCGCCGCCCTGGCGAACGCGCTGCTCAAGCACGCCGTCGCCACCGATGGCGAGCCGGCCGAGGCGGTGGCGGCGGCCCACGCCGCGCTCGCCGCGCAGGACCGGTACGACGCGGCCAGGGCCGAGGTGCTGGTGCTGCTCGGCCGCGCGCTGACGCTGCGGCTCACCGCCGGGAGCGCCGACGAGGCCGTCGCCACGCTGCGCGAGGCCCTCGCGGCCGGCGACCGGCCGGCGTTGCGGGCGCAGGCGTACGGGCTGATGTCCGAGGTGCTGCGCTGGCGTGCCACGCGGGCGGGACGGCCGCAGGACCTGGACGACGCCGTGGAGTCCGCCCGCCAGGCCCTCGAACTCGCCATGAAGGGCGCCCGTGACCCGGCGCCCGCCCAGCACGCCCTGGGCGAGGCGCTGCTGGCCCGCTTCTCCGTACGCGGCGACACGGACGACCTGAGCGAGGCCCTGATCCTCGCCACCCCCGCCGACGCCGGCGGGCCGCCCGCGCGGCTCGGGGACCTGCTGGACGACCTGATCGAGCAGCAGGACCCCGTTCCCGTGGACGAGCGGCTGGCGCAGGCCGCCACCGAGCTGGCTTTGCGCTCGCCGGACGAGGAACTGGCGGGAAAGCTCCTGCGGCTGGCCGAACGGCGGGAGCGAGCGCCGGAGGAGCGCGGCGAGCACCTGCTCCAGGTGGCGTCGCGGCTCTCCGAACTCGGCCGTCCGCGCATCGCCGGCGACGTTCTGGGCCGGGCCTGCGCGGCGTTCGACCAGGCCGGGTCGCGCGCGCGGATGGCGTACGCGCTGTCCAGGCAGGGAGCGGGCGAGCAGGACGCCGGCCGGCTCGACCGGGCGCTGGAGGCGTACGAACGCTCGGCCGTGCTCTACGGCGAGCTGGGCGAGCCGCGCTCCGAGGCGCAGCAGCTCGGCCACAAGGCAGCCGTTCACCTGCGGCGCGGCGATCCCGCGCGCGCCGTCGAGGAGCACCTGCGCGCCGTCGCCCTGTGCGAGGAGGCCGGGCTGGCCGCCGAGGAGGCCTCCCACCAGGAGCGCGCGGCCGAGGCCCACCTGGCCGCCGGGAACCCCGCGGCGGCCGTGGCCCGTACGGCCAGGGCCCGCGAGCTGTACCTGGAGCTGGGCGAGACCGAGCGGGCGGCCATGGCCCTGATGCCAGCCGCCAGGGCGGCCGTGGACCAGGACGACCTCACGGCGGCCGGCGAACGCATCACCGCCTGCGCCATCGAGCTGGAGGCGGCAGGAGCGTGGGAGGAAGCCCGCGGGACGCTGGACGCGCACGCCGTCATGCTGGCCGCCCGCGGTCACCGGGCGCAGGCGGCGGCCTGTGAGACCCGGCTGGTGGAGATCGTACGGCGGAGGGGACGGCGTCGCGCGCCCGCCGACGAGTGGTACCGCATCGCGCGCCGCCGCCGTGAACGCGGCGACGCCGACGGCGCACGTTTCGCCTACGAGCTGGCCGAACGCGACTACGAAGCCGCCGGCCACGACGACGGGGCCGGCTCCGTCAGGTACAACCTGGGCGCGCTCGCGTACGCGGAGGGCGAACCCGGGCGGGCGCTGGAGGCCTTCGGGGCCGCGGCGGAGGCCTTCGCCCGGCTGCGTGCCCCCGCCAAGGAGGCGACGGCCCTCACCATGCGGGCCGCCTGCCTGACCGAGCTCGACCGCACCGAGGACGCCTCGGCGGACCTCGACCGGGCCATGGAACTGGCCGCCGTCGCCGACGACTCCGAGGCGCTCCTGGCCGCCACCCTGGGCAGGGCCGCCCTGGACGTACGGCTCGGCGAGCTGCGCGAGGCGGGCGAGCACCTGCGCTCGGCGCTAGGGCCGGCCGCGGGCGACCCGCTCAAGGAGGCCGTCGTACGCGACCGGATGGCGGCGCTGGCCGCGCGCACCGGTGACGTGGCCGCACAGGCGACGGCGCTGGAACAGGCCATGGCCGGCTACCGCGACAGCGGCCAGGACCGGCTGGCGGCCCTCGCCTCCGTCAGGCTCGGCTTCGCGCTGGAACGACAGGGCGAGTTCCGCCGCGCCAGGGCCGCGCTCGAAAGCGGCCTCGCGGAGCTGGAGACGGCCGGGGACGTGGTGGGGGCGCCGTTCGAGGTGATCGCGCCGATGGCGGGGGAGCTGGACGCCGAGCTCCTGTCGCGGCTGGCCTCCATCCAGCTGACCCTCGGCGACGTGACCCGCGGCCGTACCACCCTCACCCAGGCGGTCACCACTCTGCGGGCGGGCGGCACCCCGGACGGCACCCCGGACGGCGGGGCGGAGCGGCTGGAGCTCTGGCTGCGCGTCGAGGAGGCGGAGGCGGCGGGTGACCTGCGTACGGCCCGCACCCTCGCCGAAGAGGCACTCGCCGCCTCGCCGCCCACCGCCGAGGAGCGCTCTTACCTGCTGGCCAGGCTCTCCGCGCTCTGCCGCACCCTGGGAGACCCGATGGCCGCCTACGAGCACGCCGAAAGCGGTCGCCGGCTACGCGACGGCCGCCGCGCCGAGCACCTGAGGAACCTGGGAGCGGCGGCAGGCGACCTCGGGCGCGCGGACGAGGCCGTCCGGCACCTCGCCCACGCCGCCGACCTGGCCAGGGCTACGGGTTCAGCGCTCCCGGCCGAGCTGGTCCGGGCCCTCGACCTGCTCGGCCGTACGCTCACCGCCCAGGCCCGCTGGCAGGAGGCCGCGGCCGCGTTCGACGAGGGTCTTGCCCTGGTCGAGGCCCCGGTATGGCGAGCCCTGCGCGCCCCGCTCCTCGCCGGACGGGCCGCCCTCCACCTCAGGCTCGGCGAACTGGACGAGGCGGGTGCCCGATACCGGCAGTCCCTCGCCATCAGCGAGGAACTGGGCGGCGGGAGCGGCCTCGCGGACGCCTACGGTGACCTCGCCCAGGTCCACCTGCTGCGCGGGGAGCCCGGCGAGGCCAAGCCGCTCGCCGAGCGTTCCCTGGCGCTCGAACGCGCCCGTGGCAGGGGGCACGGTCTGGTGCGCGCCCTGATCACCCTGGCCCGCCTGGAGGGCTCGGCGCGGGCGGTGATGCTGCTGGAGGAGGCGCTGGACCTGGCGGAGGAGCTCGGCCACCGTCCCGGCGCGGCGCTCGCCATGAGCCGCCTGGGCGTCCACGACCTCACGACCGGCTCGTACGCCCGTGCCCGCCGCCGGTTGTCCACGGCCGTCGACCTGCTGACCGACCTCGGGCACGACCTGGAACTGGGCCTCGCCTGCCACCACCGCTCCCTGGCCGCGGAGGCGCTCGGCGACCTGCCCGCCGCCCTGGCCGACGCCGAACGCGCCTTCGAGCTCGGTCACCCGCCCGCCCGCGACCGGGCGCTCGACCTCGCCGTACGGCTGCGCCGCGGCCTGACCGCCTGGACCATCACCGAACGCGCCAAGGCCGCCGCCCTGGCCGCCCACCTCGACCCTCCACCGCACGACGACCCGGGCCGACGCGAGCTCCAGGCGGAGCTGGACGCGCTCGTCGCACCCCGCTCACCCGCGGCCTCAGGCGGCATCGGGCTGCTCGGGTTCTCGGTGGGCGAGGGCAGCGTCACCGTGCTCGCCCACCGCACGGGCTGGGCCGCGCCCCGGGTGTTCCCGACCGCGGCGGGCCGCGACGTCCTGAACGACTTCCTCGCCACCGCGCGCAGGCGGCCCGGACTGCTGGAGGTCGAGGCCCGGCGGCGCCGCGCTGACCTCTGGCGCCGGCTGGCCGATCTGCTGCTGGGGGAGGTGCTCCAGGCCTTCGGCGACGACCTCGACGTCGTGCACCTCCTGCCGCACGCCGAGTTGCACGGCATCCCGCTCCACGCGCTCGCGCCGGACGGCCGGACGCTGATCGAACGTTTCCCCGTCGCCTACGCTCCGTCCGCCGCCGTCCTGGCGCGCCTGGCCCGGCGCCCCCAGGCGGACCAGGGAAGCGCGCTGGTGCTGGGGTTCCCGCAGGAGGCTGAGGCAGAGGAGATCGCCGCTCTGCTCGGCACCCGGCCGCGCACCGGCCCGTCGGTCACGGCTGAGCTGCTGCCCGGCGCGTGGGACGTGCTGCACCTGGCGTGCCACGGAGTCTTCGGCCAGGGCGCCCCGTTCGGCTCGGGTGTCCGGCTCGCCGACGGCCTGCTCACCGCCGGACGGCTGATGCGGATGAACGTCGACGCCCGGCTCGTCGTCCTCACCGCCCACGAGCAGAGCCACGGGTCGGTCAGGGGCGCGGAGGACGTGGCCGCGCTGGGACACGCGTTCCTGCACGCGGGGGCCAGGTCGGCGCTGCTGGCGCTCTGGCCGGTGGCGCCCGAGATCACTCTCGCCCTGCTGCGCGACTTCTACGCCAGGAGGGGAGACGGCGAGGGCACGGCGCGGGCCCTGCGCTCGGCCGTGCTCGGGCTGCGCGAGTTGTACGGCCCGGCCGAGCCGGAGCTCTGGGCGTCGTACGTGCTGGTCGGCCTGCCCGGCTGAGCACCGGCCCGCGCCGAACCGGGCACGACCGGAGCGGAGGGCATCAGGCGCCGCCCCGCGCGGACCTTCTCGTCGTCCAGGCCGCACCCGCCGACGAATCTCCCTCGTCGTCAGGCCGCTCCGGCCGCAGGATCTCCGATCACCGTCGCACGGGAGAGCCGGGACGGCCGGAGATAGGGCCGGGCCGCGCTCACCAGCTCCGCCGCGGCGCCGGGGGTGTCGATGGCGAGGGCATCGTCGGGGGTGCGCTCCCGGACGTCCTGGTCGCGGATCGCGAACACGGCCGGGGCGACGCCCACGTCGCCGTAGCGCTCGGTCACCGCCTTGCCGATCGCCCTGCGCATGTCGCCGACCACGTCACGCGCGCTGTGGCCGGCGCCGGAGGCGGCGAGGTGGCCCAGCATGCCGGCGAAGCGCAGCTCCGTGTCGGCCGCGGGGCGCTGCCCCGGCAGCACGGGCCGGTCGAGCCAGAACACCCTGCCCGCCAGGAACGCCGCGTAGCCCGCGCCGTCGTGGCCGAGCACGCGCGCCGTCCCGGCGAGCAGCTCCCCGAACCCGGCCAGGTCCGCCTCCGGCGGCAGGTCCGTGGTGACGAACAGGGGCACGATCAGCGAGTCGAGCATGGCAGTTTCCCTCCGTGAGGAGGCTCATCGTAGGACGCCCGACCGACAATCACGGCTCCTGCCACTCCGCCTGCCCGGTATGGGCGGTAAGGTCACGAAAATGGCAGAGGCTCTCCTGATCACGGGGACCGTGGGCGTGGGCAAGACGTCCGTGGCCGACGCCGCCGGCGACGTTCTGACGGACGCGGGCGTGCCGAACGCGGTCATCGACGTCGACTGGCTGCGCCGCGCCTGGCCCGCACCGCCCGGCGATCCCTTCAACGGCGCCCTGACCCTGGCCAACCTGCGCCCGGTGGCGGCCAACTTCCTGGCCGCGGGCGCGCAGAGGCTGGTGCTGGCCGGAGTCATCGAGAGCCGCGCCGAGCGCGCCGGCTACGCGGAGGCGCTGGGCGTGCCGCTCACCGTCTGCCGCATCCACGCCGCGCTCCCAGAGGTCCGCAGGAGGCTGGCCGTACGCCACACGCACGACCCCGGCTCACTTGACTGGCACCTCGAAAGGGCCGGGGAATTGGCGTCGATCCTCGACGCCGCCGAGGTCGCCGACTACACCGTGGACGCCGCCGCGGGCTCTCCCGCCGAGGTCGCCGCCCTGGTCGTGGAGGAGTGGCGCCTCAAGCTCCGCGGCTAGGAGCGCTCGGTCCACTCGTCGTCGAGGGCCGAGTGCATGATGGAGTCGCGCCAGCCGTGCGGCGTTTGCAGGTGGTGGCGGATGCGGCCCTCCTCGACCATGCCGGCCGTCAGCATCGCGAGCTGCGCGGGCAGGTTGGCGGGGGAGCGGGCGCCCCAGATGCGGTGCAGCCCGAGTTGCCTGAAGCCGAACTTCAGCAGCAGGCGTACGAGGTCGGTGCCGATGCCCCGGCCCCACTGGCCGGGATGCAGCCCGAACCCGATCTCCGCGCTGTGCGGGTGCTCGGCCTCGATCCGCAGGCGGGCCACGCCGATCACGTCGTGGTGCTCGGCGTCGATCACGGCCAGCAGGTAGAGGCGGCGCGGCTCGGCGCAGGCGGCCTCCATGGCCTGCCGGACCAGCGCGGCGACCTCGGGCAGGTCGCGCGGGTGGAAGGGCATGTGCTGCGTCGCGGTGGGGTCGCCGTAGACGGCGTGCAGGGCGGCGACGTCGGCCTCCGTGACGTCACGGAGGCCCAACCGTTCACCTTCGCACAGCACACCCCGCATGCGCAGACGGTAACGCGAGTTCCGTGATCTCTACAAGTTCATGTCAAGTGGCGAGTTGACTTCCGTAAGCTCGCGCGACAAGTTCGGCGATCGCGCTGTGGGAGCCGAGCGGCTCCGCGTGCCCCGCGTCGATCGCCGCGGCCGCCTGCTCGACGGTGCCCTCAGGGGCCTCGTGCCCGATCATGCAGGGTGCGATCGCCAGGCGCTCGGCGCCGGCCTTGCGCAGTTGCTGGGCGGCGAGGGCCACCCCGGGCTCGCTGTCCATCGAGGCGGCGAGGACCGGCAGGGTGAGCCTGGAGGCCAGGAGCACCGCGGTGGCCTGCACGGCCTGCACGGCCCGCTGGCCGCCCACCGTGCCGAGGATGACGGCGTCGGTGGGGCTGCCGACGTTCAGCAGACGTACGCGGTCGGCCCTGGCCAGGCCGCGCTCGGCGAGCCGGATGTGCAGCGCCTCGGCCAGCAGCGGGTGCGGCCCGAGCGCGTCGGTCACGACGGCCCCCGAGCCCGAGGCCGCGACGGCCTTGCCGATCTCCGCCATGACGACGGGGTCTTCCCAGGTGAGCAGCGGGACGACGACGGCGTCGCGGCCGGAGGGCAGCGAGTCCGCCAGGTCGGTGACGGTCTTCAACCGCACCTCGATCTGCGGGTGGTCGACGCGTACGACCGCCGCGATCTCCTCGGCCACTCCGGTGATCTCGCCGGGGGTGGCGAGCACGAGCAGGGGAGCGTCGGGCGGCAAGGACGTGGGCACGGGACGGCGGTGGCGACCGCCTCCCGGCCGGGGGGAACGTTCACGTACAGGCAGGCTCACAGGCGCGCAGTTTATGCGCATTCTGCGCCGCCTGTTCCGTGAATCGATGGCGATTCCGTCACAACCTGCCATCCCCGGCCACCAGATGGACCGCTCCGCTCGCTAAGAGTGATCGAGATGGGTTTGTGATGACCGAAAAGATTGACTTGCCGGTACGAAACGGAAAACCTTGAGTAACTAGAAACGCGTTCTAGAGCGACAGTCCCAGGTCCGTCCCCCGGAGGATGGGAATGAAGCCGTTCTACGTCCGCGAACTGAGCGTTTATCCCGTCGGCCGCCGCAGGATCTTCCTGCTCGCGATAGCCGTACTGGCCAGCCTCGTGGTGAATTTCGAGACCACGATCGCCACTATCCTGCCTCTCCTCATGGACGACCTGGGCATGTCGCTCACCGTCTACGGCCAGATCGCCGCGCTGTCGGTGCTGGTGGGCGGGATCTCGGCCGGGTTCGGCGGCATTCTGTCCGACCGGTGGGGTCGGGTGAAGATCCTCGTACCGACCCTGACCGTCACGGCCGCGTGCAATTTCCTGCTCGCCACCGTCGACACCGTGGCCGGGCTGTTCTGGATCCGGTGCCTGATGCTGTTCATCGAGGGCGCCGGCATCACGATCACCGCGTCGCTGGTGCGGGACTTCTCGCCGCGGATGGGACGGGCGCAGGCGTTCGCGTTCTGGACGTGGGGGCCGGTCGGGGCCTCGTTCCTGGCCGCGCTCATCGCGGGCTTCACGCTGCCGCTGTTCGGCAACGCGTGGCAGTCCCAGGCGATCATCATGGGCGTCGTGTCGCTGACGATGTGCGCGATCATCGCCTGGAAGATAGCCGAGCCGTCGGCGGCGCTGCGGGCGCAGGTGCTGGAGGACGAGCAGGCCGTACAGGTGGGGGAGATCCTCGAGCACGGCAAGGTCAGGGAGCTGTTCAGACATCCGCACCTGTGGGCGCACGTGCTCGGCAACACCGGCTGGCAGGTCCTCTACTGGACGTTCGCCATCTTCGGGCAGACGATCCTGACGGGCGCGTTCGGCATGGACGCGGCCGTGGCCAACCGCGTCGTGGCGCTGAGCATCGTGGTCAACGCCCTGGCCGTGGTGGTCGTTGGCCGCATGTCCGACCGGATGCGGCTGCGCAAGCCGTTCATCGCCGTGGGAACGGTGCTGACGGCCGGGGCGATGGCGTATTTCATCGCCCTGATCGGGCCGGGGGTCCCCACCGCGCACGTGACCGTCGTGTACGCGCTGATCCTGCTGTTCATGGGCATCGCGTACGTGCCGTGGATGGCCAACTTCTCCGAGAACGCCGAGGACGTCGAGTCCCGGCTGCAGGGCTCGGCCCTGGGCCTGTGGGGCATGGTCGTCCGCGTCATGATCGTGGTCCTGCTCGTCGTGTCGCCGATCGTCGTCGAGGCCGGTGGCTGGCAGACGTGGCTGACCGTGGCGCTCGCCGGGCAGGTCGTGTTCCTGCTCTCCATGGCGGCCTTCAAGGGCCGCTGGCGGCAGGAGCGCACGGCCGCGCCCACGATCGCCGCCTAGCGTGCCGGCACGACCACCGACCGCGGGTGGTCGGGAGGTCGCCGCCCAGCGTGGCCCCGGAGCCCGGGTCGATCACCAGGGCGACTCTCATGGGGATCCTCTCGCGCGGGCGGCGTCGGCAGCCGCCGCCCGCGGCTTTCGCGGCATTCTCGGAGAGGTCAGGCGAACGGGCCCACCTGGCCCGGCAGCGGGGGCTTGGCGGGGACGCCGGGATCGGCGGCGAGGTCGAGGTCGCGGGTCTCCGGGGCGATGGCCAGGCCCACGGCCGTGACCACGAGGGCGACGACCACGTACACCGACACCGCCAGCGTGGTCTGGAACGTGTGGAACAACTGGAGCGCGATGACCGGGGCCAGCGAGCCGCCGACGATGCCGGCCACCTGGTAGCCCATGGACGCGCCGCTGTAACGCAGGCGGGTGCTGAACAACTCGGCGATGAACGCGGCCTGCGGGCCGTACATGGCGGCGTGCGTGACCAGCGCCACGATGGCCGCCAGCGCGATCAGCGGGAAGGACTTGGTGTCGAGCAGCGGGAAGAACACGAACACCCACACCGCCGCGCCCACCACGCCGGCCAGGTAGACCGGCCGCCGGCCGTACCGGTCGGACATCGCGCCGGCCACCGGGATCAGGGCGAGCTGCAGCGCCGAGGCGATCAGCACCGCGTTCAGCGCGTACGAGCGCGGCAGGGCCAGCTCCCCGGTGATGTAGACGATGATGTACGCCGTGAAGGTGTAGAAGGCGACGTCGACCCCGATCCGGGCGGTGAAGGCCGACAGCAGGGCGCGCGGATGCGTGCGCAGCACCTCGACCAGCGGCATCTTCGCCTTGGCGCCGTGCTGCTCGACCTCGGCGAACAACGGCGACTCCGAGATCTTCAGCCGGACCCACAGCCCCACGAAGACCAGCGCGCCGGACAGCAGGAACGGCACCCGCCAGCCCCACGACAGGAACGCCGCGTCGGACATCGTGAAGGACATGACCGTCAGCAGGCCCGTGGCCAGCACGTAGCCCGCGGGCACGCCGACCTGCGGCCAGCTGGCGTTGAAGCCGCGCCGCCGGCCGTCGCCGTGTTCCAGCGACATGATGACCGCGCCGCCCCACTCGCCGCCGAGCCCCAGGCCCTGCACGAACCGGAGCAGCGCCAGCAGGACCGGAGCGATCACGCCGATGCTCGCGTACCCGGGCAGCACGCCGATGAGGAACGTCGAGACGCCCATCACCAGCAGCGTGACCACGAGGACGGTCTTGCGGCCCGCGCGGTCGCCGAAGTGGCCGAAGACGATGCCGCCCAGCGGGCGGGCCACGAACGCCACGGCGTTGGTCGTCAGCGAGGCCAGGATGGCGTTGAAGGGGTCGAGGTCGGGGAAGAACAGCTGGGGGAAGACCAGGGTCGCCGCGGTGGTGTAGAGGAAGAAGTCGTACCACTCCAGCGACGTGCCGATCAGGCTGGCGAGGATCACCCGCCGGGTCTGTTGCGTGGAGCCTGACATCGAACGCTCCCTAAAATCGAGGGGGGATAGATTCAACGTAAGGATCGTTGAACAATTCGACAAGAGGTTTGCTCCATGATTCCCTGTCGAATGTGGATAACGTGGTTGCCGATCTCTCTCAGGACCGGCCCCGTCTGGGACGCAGCAGCACGGCGGAACGGGTGGCCGACATCCTGCGCGACCGCATCAGCGAAGGCTTCTTCCCGCCGGGCCAGCGCCTGTCGGAGGAGTCCATCTCCGAGGCGCTCGGCGTGTCACGCAACACGCTGCGCGAGGCGTTCCGGCTGCTCGGCCATGAGCGGCTGCTCGACCACCGGCTCAACCGCGGCGTCTTCGTCCGGCTGCCGTCGTCCGCCGACGTCGCCGACCTCTACCGCGTGCGCCGCGTGCTCGAAGGCGCCGCGGTCCGGCACACTCCCGACGACGCGGAGCTCGCGACGATCGGCGAGGCCGTGCGCGACGCCGAGCGGGCCGCCGCCAAGGACGACTGGCAGGGCGTCGGCACCGCCAACATCCGCTTCCACCAGGCCCTCGTCTCGCTCATCGGCAGCCCCAGGATCGACGAGGCCATGCGCCAGCTGCTGGCCGAGCTGCGTCTCGTCTTCCACGTGATGGAGAACCCGCGGGCCTTCCACGAGCCGTTCGTCGACCGCAACCGCACGCTGCTCGAACTCATCGGGTCCGGCAGGCCCGACGCGGCCGCCGCCTACCTCGACGACTATCTCGACCACGCCGAGCGGCTGCTCATCCACGCCTTCGAGCCGAGCCGCTAGCGTGGGCGCATGGACCGGATCTTCACCCTCGACGAGGCCCGTACGCTGCTCCCCGGCGTGATCGAGGACGCGCGCGCCGTGATCTCCGCCCGCGCCGACCTGGCCGAGATCGACCACGACCGGCGTACGCGGGGCCGCTCCGAGCTCGGCGGCCTGCCCGAGCTGAAGGGGCTGCAGGCCCGCATCGAGGAGATCCTCAGCGGATGGAGCGAGCAGGGCATCGAGGTCAAGGGCATCGCGCCCGTGCTCGTCGACTTCCCCTCCGAGCTCGACGGCGTGTCCGTGCGGCTGTGCTGGATCGAGGGCGAACGCGAGCTCGGCTGGTATCACCGCACCGAGCTGGGCTTCGCCGGCCGCCGCCCCCTCTGACGCCGCCGGGCGCCCCGGGCGTTACGCGCGCACGTGCACGGTTCAGGCCCGGCGGGCTTACGCTGCTGGAGTGGAGGCTCACCCGACCGTTCACCCGGCCGTTCACTCGACCAAGGCGATGGCCGCGCGAGCCGTCGACCTGTGCGTGGCGCTGCTGCACGAGCAGCCGTCGATCGCGTCGGTGTCGCGGATCCTGCGCGAGCACGGGGAGATCGGGCAGCTCGATCTCAGCGACCACGACCTGACGGCGATGCGGGACGCGGCCACCCGGCTGCGCGAGGTGCTGGGCGCGCCGAGCACCGGCGAGGCGGCGGCCCTGCTCAACCGGCTGCTCGCCGGCGGAGCCCGGACGCCCAGGCTCACCACCCACGCCGGCACGACGACCTGGCACCTGCACGTCGACAGCAGCGACGACGCGCCCTGGGGTGAGTGGTTCCTGGCCTCCTCGGCGATGGCACTGGCGGTCCTGCTCGCCGACCACCAGCGGATCCCCGGCGGGTTGTGCGCCGCACGCGGCTGCGGGCGGCCGTTCCTCGACCTCGGGGGCGGCAGCCCGCGACGCTACTGCAGCGCCCGCTGCGCCACCCGCGAACGCGTCGCCGCCCACCGTTCCCGCTCCACCTCCCCGCCGCACGTCCCCGGCTGACC
>NZ_SMLD01000168.1:0-20045 GCF_004352805.1 Nonomuraea mesophila | reverse complement strand
GTCCCGCAGCGGCGGACGGCCCCTACCTGGCTCATGACGGTGCTCATGTGTTCTACGCCGACGGGCCGCACTGGACGTGGTTGCGGGAGCGGGGCCTGGTCGGGGCACTGGGCCGGCCGCCGCTGCGGGACATGCGGATGGGGTTCGTACGGGACGGCCGGTTGCGGCGGGTGCCACCGGCCGGCTTCCTGCGCATGATGGCGACCGGCCCGAGGACGGCGCCGGTGGACGTGGACTTCCACACGTGGGCCTCCGCCCGGTACGGCGAGGACACGGCCAGGGCGGCCGCCAACGCGATCAGCGTGGTGACGTTCGACGCCGACACGGGCCGCCTGTCGGCCGCGTTCGTGTGGGAGCTGCTGCGCCGGGTGTTCGGCTTCCGGGTCCCGGCGGTCCGGTGGGTGATCGGCGGCTGGCAGTCGGTGATCGACCGGCTCGCCGCCCGCGCCCGCGACCTCGGCGTGCGCGTCGAGCTCGGCTCCCGCGTGCACGACCTGCCGGGCGAGCCCGCCATCGTGGCGACCGAACTGTCCTCGGCCCGCAGGCTGCTCGGCGACGAGGACATGCGCTGGCAGAGCGGCAACGGCGTGCTGCTCGACCTCGCCGTACGCAAGGCGCGCGGCGACCGCTTCATCTGCTTCGACCTGGACGGCGGCGGCTTCCACGAGAGCTACTCCCTGCAGGACCCGACGGCCGCCCCACGAGGCGAGACCCTGTTCCAGATCGACATGCCGATCCGGCCCGACGAGCCCAGAGCCGAGGCGGCCCGGCGGGTGCGGGCGCTGGCCGACCTGGCGGTGCCGGGCTGGCGCGAGCGCGTCACCTGGCAGCGTTCGGGGGCGGCCAGGCACCGTACGGGCGCGCTCGACCTGCCCGGTCAGACCTGGCGCGACCGCCCGGCGATCGACCGGGGCCACGGCGTGTTCCTGGCGGGCGACATGGTGGCCGCGCCCGGGATGCGGGGCGAGATCTCCGTCAACAGCGCGATCATGGCCGCCGAGGGCGCCCTGCGCGCGCTGCGCCTCACCGGCCACGCCAGGCGGTGATCCCTCGGCACGGCGTACGGCCACAGCCGTGAACGTCAGGCCGGGCGTGACTCCGGGCCCGCGACCTGGTCGGCCACCTCGCCGATGCGGGCCAGGCGGACGAGGGCGGGGCGGGAGAGCACCTCTCCGATGTCGTGCAGCGCGACGATCAGCTCCTCGACCCCGTCGAGGGGCGTGTCGCGCTCCCTGTTGAGCAGGATGCCGCGGTATTCCTCGGGAGAGACCGCCCCGCCCGGCAGCTCGATCCGGTCGCCCTCGGCGCGGAACAACGCGGGGACGGAGGTGTCGAGCGCCAGGGCGAGCGCCGTCAGCTCGGCCGCCGTGAACGACCGCTGCCCGCGCTCGGCCTGGTGGACGGCCTGCCGGCTCCACGGCCGGTCAAGATAGCGGCCCAGCGCCTCCCCCAGCTCGGTCAGCGACATCCGCCGCTCCGCCCGCAGGCGTGCGATCTGCAGCCCGATGGCCTCCTCCACCCGCACCCCATCCCCCACTCCTGTCATCGTGTGCGATGACGCCGAAAGCCCTCTATTGACGCGAATGCCGCTTACCGCATAGTGTAAACGTACACATTCCCCCGTCATCGCCACGAATGACGCGACCGAGTGAGCTGAGGGGTTGCAGATGCGAGAGATCGGCTTAGAGGTCTTCGGCCCGACCGGCGACTGCGCCGCGATCAGGGTCGCCGGCGAGATCGACGTGTTCACCGCGCCACGGCTGCGCGAGCAGGTGCTCGACCTGGTGGCCAAGAAGGTCGTCCACGTCGTGGTCGATCTGAGCGGGGTGGAGTTCCTCGACTCGACCGGTCTCGGGGTGCTCGTGGGAGCGCTCAAACGGCTGCGTACCCAGGAGGGGTCACTGGCCCTCGTGATGGGCACGGATCGCATCGCCCACGTCTTCAGGATCACCGGCCTGACCGCCGTGTTCCCCATTCACGACACCGTCCCCGAGGCGATCGCCGCCGACGCCCACTGGGTGCGAACGGTGGAGCGCGGAGGCGAGACCGTCGCGGAGTGGTGCGGCCGGCACGGGCTGGCCTGACGCGGCACCGCCCGTGGCGAACGGGTGGTGCGGGGCGCGGAGGGCGTGGGTCAGGGGCGGGAGGCGTGGTCGAGGAGGGCGAGTTCGTCGGCGGTGAGCGAGAGCGACGCGGCCGCCATCAGCGGCTCCAGCTGCTCGACGTCGCGCGCGCTCGCGATCGTCGCCGTGATCGTCGGCTGGGCGGCGACCCAGGCCAGGGCCACCGTGGCCGGCGCGACGTCCCGGTCGGCCGCCACCTTGCCGAGCGCCTCCAGCGTCCGCGGCCCGTGCGCGGTCTCCAGGTAGGCGGAGGCCCGCGTCGCGCGGGGGCTGTCGACCTCGATCCCGGGCGCGTACTTGCCGGTCAGGAACCCGCGGGCCAGCCCGAAGTACGGTGTGGTGGCCAGCCCTTCCCTCGCGACCACGTCCCGCAGCTCGCCCTCGTAGCCGCGCTCGACCAGGTTGTACGGCTGCTGCAGCACCGCGTACCTGGCAAGGCCCTCGGCGTCGGAGATGGCGAGGGCCTCGGAGAGCCGCGCCGCACCGTAGTTGGACGCCCCGATGTGGCGTACCTTGCCCTCGCGGACCAGCGCGTCGAAGGCCGCCAGCGACTCCGCCAGCGGCGTGTCCTGGTCGTCCACGTGCGCCCAGTAGAGGTCGATGTAGTCGGTGCGCAGCCGCCGCAACGATCCTTCGACCGCCGTGCGGATGGTGGCGGGGGCGAGCCCGCGCAGGCCCTCCAGCATGCCGACCTTGGTGGCGAGCACGACGGACTCGCGGTTGCCGCGGGCGGCCAGCCACTCACCGATGATCGTCTCCGAGGTGGACTCGCCGGTCTCCCAGGCGGGGTAGACGTCGGCGGTGTCGATGAGGTTGCCGCCGCCCGCGACGTAGGCGTCCAGGATCGCGAACGAGGTCTCCTTGCCGGCCGTCCAGCCGAACACGTTAGCGCCGAGGGCCAGCGGGAAAACGGACAAACCGGTAGTGCCGAGCGCTCTCATCCCGCCATTATCCGTACGGGCGGGGGACGGCCGGTCACCGCCCCCTGCCCTGGCCGCATCAGTGGACACGGTTCACCAGCGAGTCGCACACCGCGCGCAGGTCCCCGGCGTCCGGCAGGTGCCGGTCGACCACGTCCAGCGCCGACGACATGTACCGGTCCGCGAGGGACCGGGCGGCGTCCCGGCCGCCCGCCTCCTCCACCAGATCGGCGGCCCGCCGCAGGCCGCTCTCGTCCAAGTGGCCTGCCGCGAGGAGCGCGGCCAGCTCGCCTGCGGCCGGGACGTCCGCGGACAGGGCCGCCAGCACCGGCATCGTCTTCTTCTCACGCCTCAGGTCGCTGTAGACGGGTTTGCCCGTTACCTCCGGGTCACCCCAGATGCCGAGCATGTCGTCCACGATCTGGAAGGCCACCCCCAGGTCGCGTCCCATGCCCCACAGGCGGTCCGCGAGCTCGGGCGCGCCGCCCAGCGCCACGCCCATCGCCGCGGCGGCGCCCAGCAGGCCGCCGGTCTTGCCCGCGGCCATGTCGGCGTACTCCTCCACCGTGACCTCGTCGGGACCGCTCCACGGGCGGTTCTCGAAGGCCATGTCCGCCGTCTGTCCCTGGACCAGTTCGACCAGGGCGGCCGACAGGTAGGGGATCGCCTCGGGCCGCGCGGCGAGCTGGCCGACGGCGAGGGCCAGGAGCGCGTCGCCGGCGAGCAGGGCGGGCCCCACGCCGTACGCCTTCCACAGCGCCTCGCGGTGCCTGCGCCACTCGTCGTGGTCGATGATGTCGTCGTGCACCAGCGAGAACGCGTGCACGAGCTCCACCGCCACGGCAGCGGGCAGCGCGGACTCCGCCGTGCCGCCGACGGCCTCCGCGCTGAGCATGGCGACGGCCGGTCGTACGGCCTTGCCACCCTCACCGTCGCCGGGCCCGCCGTCCGCATCCGACCAGCCCAGAGCGAATCCGGCCATGCCGGCCCCCCACGGGTGCAGCACCGAGACGGCCTCCTTGAGCGCCGGCTCGAGTAACTCCCGGCAGCGGTTCATGGCGCCGCCGCCCAAAGGATGGCTGAGATTCAACAGGTACTCCTACCCAGGTACGATCTTGAACCTACATGCATAAGCATGTGATACTCCACCACCATTGACATATGTCAGACATGTCCGTCACTCACGACGGACGCCCTGGAGGTTCGCGGTGTCGTTGGGCGACGTACCGTCGCGTCGAGCTAGATCCCTTCCCTTCCTGCGCCCGTTGACCAGGCATGCACGCATCCCCGTCCGCGCCTTCGAAGAGGCGAGCGCGCGCGCCGGCGGCGAGCTCGTCAGGCTGAACATGGGCCCCTTGCGCCCCTATCTCGTCACTCATCCCGATCACGTTCAGCACATCTTGAAGAACAATCAGCCTAACTACGTACGGTCTGGCATGTTCTGGGACCCTCTGGCCCCCTTACTCGGCCAGGGCATCCTGTCAGACGGGGAGGGCTGGGCCGCGAGCCGAAAGATCCTTCAGCCGGTCTTCACCGCCAGGTACGTCAACTCGCTCACCGAGCGCATGGCCCAGATCATCGACGCGCTCATCGACGCCACCGTGGTGCCCGGCCGGCGCACCAACGTCGCCGAGCTGATCTCCACTTTGATCCATCCCACCATCGTGCGGCTGTTCCTGGGCGCGACGATCTCCGACGCGGACATCAACCGGCTCGCCCCTGCCTACGACACAGGCGTGACGGCCAGATCCATCAGGCTGCTCCTCCCCTTCGTGCCCCAGCGCTTCCCGCTACCTGGCGACCGCGCGTTCAGGCGAGCGGTCAGGACGATCGACGAGGTTGTTTACCCCCGCATCGACAACGCCAGGGCACGCGGCGACGAGGAGGTCGACCTCGTCTCCAGGCTCGTCAGCGCCCGCCGGCACGAGCCGGGCGCCGACAAACTGATCAGGGACGACATGGTGGCCATCCACGGTGCCGCCACGGAGACCTCCGTCACTGCGCTCAGCTGGGTGTGGCCGGTACTCGCGGCGCATCCGGACGTCGCCGCCAAGGTGTACGCGGAGGTGGAGCGGGTGGTCGGGGGCGGGCCGGTCACGGTCGCGCATCTGCCAGAGCTGACGTATCTGAAGATGTTCGTTGACGAACTGGTACGCCTCTACCCGCCAGGCTGGATCCTGCCCCGGACGGCGGCGGGTAACGACCTTATCGACGGGATCGAGGTCCCGGCCGGCTCCACGATGGTGCTGAGCCCGTACCTGACGCATCGGCTGCCGGACTTCTGGGACCGTCCGCTGGACTTCGACCCGGAACGGTTCGCACCGGGGAACGATCGCTCGCGACACCGGTACGCGTACTTCCCGTTCGCGGCCGGGCCACACGTCTGCCTGGGGCCCCATCTGTTCATGATGGAGGCCCTGCTACTGATCGCGGGGATCCTGTGCAGGTTCCGGCCTGCGCCGGACACGCCGGGGCCGACCGCTCCCCGGCTGGCTTCGACGCTGCGGCCCTCCCGGGGACTGTCCATGACGCTCGTCCTTGCGGAGGGCAGATGACCGGCCTCGACCCGGCCAAAGAGCTGGGCAGGATCAGCGCGCTGGCGATCGAGTGTGCGCGCGACCTGCACCGGCACGCCGCGGAGTACCCCGAAGTCTTCCCCGAGCGGCCATTCGACGCGGGAATGTATCACTCCCTCGGCCTTGTCGGCGCGTTCGGCTCCCCATGGGCCAGGGCTGAGGAGCTTCGGGCCGTGAACCGCGCGGGGCTGTGGGTGTTCGCCGTCGATCTGCGCGTCGATCACGTGACCGCCTCGCGCCACAAGGTGGCGGCGCTGGTCGAGGAGTGCCTCGCGGTGGCGGGCGGCGAGGCGCCGCGCAGCCCTCTGACGCAGGTGCTCGCCGGCATCCGCGACGACGTGGGCGGCGACCGTCGCTGGCGCGGCCAGCTCGAGCGCATGCTGAGCGCCATGCTCACGGAGTGGGACTGGCGCGAGTCGAAGGCGACGCCGACGTTGGAGGAGTATCTCCTGAACGCCGACAGCTGCGGCTCCTCGTTCGTCAATCTCTCGCACTGGCTGTACACGGGTGACGCGTGGACGCTGGCCAACCTTCCCCAGGTGCGCGAGGCAGGCGATGAGGTGCAACGTTACCTGCGACTGCTGAATGACCTGGCCACGTACGACAGGGAAGCCCGCTGGGGCGACGCCAACGCCCTGACGATGGGCGCCGGGCGCGCCGAGGTGACGCGGCGGATGGCGCAGCACGAGCGTACGGCGGCCGGGCTGATCTCCGCGCTCCGCGGGACCAGCCCGAGGACGGCGCTCTACCTTGAGCGGCAGATCGGCTTCAACACCGGCTTCTATGGCATTTCTGACTATTGGGGAGAACTGTGAGCGTCGCCCAGGAGGCGAACACACTGGTCGCCACGTTGATGGCCATGCCTTGGGGGCAGGTGTCCGCGTCGGTCTACGAGACCGGCCGCCTAGTGACGCTGGCCCCATGGCTGACCGGGCACCACGATCGCATCGACTACCTCCTCAGCACACAGCGGCCCGACGGGTCATGGGGCGCCCCTGACGGTTACGGTGTCGTGCCGACGCTGAGCGCTACGGAAGCCCTTCTGTCGGCCGGGGTCACGGAGGCCGCGGGCCGGGGCCTGGACGTGCTGCGCCGGAGCCTGCCGGAGGCGACGGACCTGCCTGACATGCCGGCCGTGGACCTGACGGTCCCAGCACTGATCACCCTCATCAACGCCCGAGGCGCGGGCGAGCCTCTGCCCATGCCTCCCGGTCTGGACTCCTCGCGAGCCGAGCGACTTCGCCAGGTGATGGCATCCAGTGCCGAGCCGCCGCTGAAGTTGTTGCACGCGCTCGAAGCAGCCGGCCTTCCTGAGGGCGCCGGGAGCTCCGTACGACCGAACGCGATCGGCACGGTCGGCGCCTCACCCGCCGCGACCGCCGCCTGGCTCGGCACCGGCGCCACGCCTGGCTCCGACTCCGCCAGGAGCTACCTCGAGGCGGTCGTCGCCAGGTACGGCGGCCCGGTTCCCGTCGGGCTCCCGATCACCGTGTTCGAACGTGGCTGGGTGTTGAGCTGGCTGGCCCGCGCCAACATTCCCGTCGAGGTACCGCCCGAGATGGTGGCCGACCTCCAAGCGGCGATCGGCCCGAGCGGCACACCGGCCGGACCTGGGCTGCCCGCGGATGCCGACACGACGTCCGTCGCGCTGCACGCGCTGGCGCTGCACGGCATGGCACAGGATCCGCAGAGCCTGCTGACGTTCGACACGGGCGAGCACTTCTGCACGTGGCCGGGCGAGGACGGGTTCTCCATCAGCGTCAACGCCCACGTGCTCGATGCGTTCGGCGCATACGCGGCGACCCGGTCCGACCGGTCGGATGCGTACGTGGAGGTGCGGCAGAGGGTGGCGCGCTTGCTGGCCGATCGGCAGCGGCCGGACGGCTGCTGGGACGACCGCTGGCACGCCTCGCCGTACTACGCCACTTTGAGTTGCGTGCTGGCGCTTGCCCAGTACGGTGGCTCCGAACTAGCCGCCACCGTAGCCAGGGCTCGCGAGTGGGTGCTGGCCACGCAGCTTCCCGACGGATCGTGGGGGCGCTGGGAAGGCACGCTTGAGGAGACCGCGTACGCGATTCAAGCGTTGCTGCTGCCTGAGGTGGTTTCGAATCGCCCGGTGGAGGAACGCTACTGCCAGGCCGCCGCGCAAGGCCATCGATTTATACGACTTATGCGGCCAGCGGGCGAAATGTCGGATCACCCTCCCCTGTGGCATGACAAGGACCTTTACACGCCCCTGGCAATCGTACGCGCGGCGCTACTCGCGGCCCGACACCTCTGTGACAGCGCGGTTTGCAGGTCAGATCAGGACGTACTGCGCGTACTGCCCCTTTTCCACCTTGAGTAGAGTTTGAGGCATTGCTAAGGTATCCCGGTGCCCAGGCGAAGAATATCGCACTGGCCTTGACCTCCGGCTCAACGAAACCCCAGATCGGGACGGCTGAATATGCGTTTCCACAACTTCAGCGTGCGGACAAAGGTGACAGCCCTGCTGTTGTCATTGGTCGCACTATGGGGTTTTGCCGCCTGGGTCACTTTGCGCGAAGGGGTGAACCTGCTCGGCGCCACGACCGTGGACAGCGGTGCGGTTCAGCCCAGTGAGCATCTGCTCGCGGAGCTGCAGCGCGAGCGCCGCTTCACGCTGGTGGCACAGGGCACCGCCGGGCGTGTGCCCGACAAAATCCTACGCGACCAGCGGGCCAGGACCGACGCGGCTTACCAGAGCCTCTCGGACTCCGTGACCAGTGCCAGCGTCCAGTTGGCAGCTGACGCTCCACTGCAGCTCCGTATCGACGAGGCGTTGCAGAGCGTCGAAGGTCTCGGCGCTGTCCGCAAGGAGATCGACGAGGGCCGTACGGACCGCTCCAAGGCGGCCGACTCCTACAACCAAATCATCGACGTGTTCTACCGCATGTTCGACTCGGTGGCCGCTCTCGACGACAAGGAGATCGCCAAGGACGCCCGCGCCATCCTCAGCATCAGCCGGGCGAGCGAATATCTGGCCCGCATGGACGCGCTTGCCGCCGGAGCCCTTGCCAAGGGCGAGTTCACCCCGTCGGAGCGCACCGAGTTCGTGCAGCTGACGGGCTTCTACCGCATCTCGCTCCAGCAGTCGGCGGCCCAGCTCACAGGCGAGGACGCGATGGCCTACGACGCCTGGGCGAAGAGCCGCGCCGTGAGCCAGCTGCGCCAGCTCGAGCAGCGACTCGCCCAGCAGGGCAACGCTGTGACGCCGCCGGTGACCGCGTCCGAGTGGCGGGCGGCCACCGAAGCAGCCCGTGTCTCGCTCGAGAAATTCATCACCGATGGCGGTGACCGCCTCGTTGACCGGGCCGTTCCCGGCGCGGTCGGCGTCGTCCTGCGTCTCGTGCTCGCCGGAGGGCTCGGCCTGATCGCGGTCGTGGCCTCGATCGTGTTGTCGATCACCACGACCCGGCAGTTGCTCGCCCAGCTGCAGAAGCTGCGCGACGCCGCTCACGAGCTGTCGGACGAGCGGCTGCCCGGCGTCGTCGAGCGCATCGGCCGCGGCGAGGAGGTCGACCTCGCCGAGGAGGTTCCGGCGCTCGACTTCGGTGACGACGAGATCGGTCAGGTGGGCCAGGCGTTCAACACCGTCCAGCGCACCGCCGTCAGCGTCGCCGCCGAGCAGGCGGAGCTGCGCCGCAGCATCCGTGACATCCTGCTCAGCCTGGCCCGCAGGACCCAGGGCCTGGTGCACCGGCAGCTCACCGTGCTCGACGTTATGGAGCGGCGAGAGACCGACCCCGAGGAGCTGAAGGAGCTCTTCCGGCTCGACCACCTCGCCATCCGCATGCGGCGCAACGCCGAGAACCTCATCGTGCTCTCGGGCTCCTCCCCCGCCCGGACCTGGCGGCGTTCCGTCCCGATGGTCGACGTGGTCCGCGGCGCGCTGGCGGAGGTCGAGGACTACACCCGCGTCACGCTCATGCCGATGGGCGACGTCGTGCTCATCGGCCGGGCCGTCGGTGACGTCATCCACCTGCTGGCCGAGCTGATCGAGAACGCCGTGTCGTTCTCTCCGCCCTACACCAGCGTGCAGGTCAGCGGCCAGCTCGTGGCCAACGGCTACGTCATCGAGATCGAGGACCGCGGGCTCGGCATGAAGCCCGAAGACCTCGACTCCGCCAACGAGCGCATCGCCGACCCGCCCGAGTTCCGCATCACCGGCACCGCCCGGCTGGGCCTCTACGTGGTCAGCCAGCTCGCCAAGCGGCACGACATCCAGGTGGTGCTCAAGGCGTCGCCGTACGGCGGGACCACGGTCGTGGTGCTGCTGCCGCAGGAGCTCGTGCAGCTCGACCCCACGCCCGACCCCCAGCAGAACGGCGGCCGGGAGCGGCTGCCGCGCAGGGCGAGCTCCGTGGCCACCGCGGCCCGGCCGGTCACCGGCGAGAACGTGCGCACGCTCAAGTCGGCGCGCAGGGCCGCCGATCCGGCGCCCCCTGCCGTCCCGGCACCGACTTCGCCCCCCAACCAGGCTCCGGGCGCGGCGCCCGACCGAGGAGCAGCTCCGAGGCCCGCTCCACGGCCCACGCCCGTGCCCTCCCCGGCTCCCGAGCCGGTGCAGGATCCGGAGCCGCGATCCGAAGAAACGCCAGCCGAACCGGAGCAGAAATCTGTGGCCGAGTTCACTCCGTCAGGATTGCCACTGCGCGTTCCACAGGCCAACCTGGCGCCAGCGCTGCGGGACGAGACGCCCACGCAGCCCGACCTCGAGGAGGACGATGACGAGCGCTCTCCGGAGGAGATCCGCGCGATGATGGGATCCTTCCAGTCCGGCACCCGTCTCGGCCGCACCGAAGCGGCCAAGATGATGGACGAACAGTCGGGAGGTGAGTCATGACCCCCACTTCGGGCACCGACCTCAACTGGTTGCTCGACGACCTCGTCGGCCGCATCCCCGAGGCCGAGCACGCGATCGTCCTGTCCTCCGACGGCCTGCTGATGGCGACCTCGGCCGAGTTGCAGCGGACCGACGGCGAGCATCTGTCCGCGGTCGCCTCCGGGCTGCAGAGCCTGGCCAAGGGCGTCTCGGACCACATTTCGGGTGGCGCGGTCCGGCAGACGGTCGTGGAGTGGAAGTCCCAGTTCCTCATCGTCACCACCGCGGGCGAGCGCGCCTGCCTGGCCGTGCTGTGCGCGCAGAACGCCGACATCGGGCTCATCGCGTACGAGATGGCGATGCTGGTGGCCCGGGTGGGCCAGTACCTCACCTCCGGCGCCCGCAACGCCGAGGCCATTCCCAGGAGTGACCGGTGAGTGGCCGTGGGGGTGGCCCCGTAGGTGGTGCTGACGGGCCCACGGACGAGCACTGGGTGGATCCTGAGATCATCCGCCCCTACGTCGTGACCCGCGGCCGCACGCAGCCCGCGCACGGGAGGTTCGACCTGATCTCCATGGCGCTGGCCGTGGGGCCGACGCCGGGTCCCGACGCCGGGCTCGACCCGGAGCATCTGCGCATCCTGCAGCTCTGCCGTGAGCCCAAATCCGTCGCCGAGATCGCCGCTTACCTCGATCTGCCGGCCGGCACGATCCGGGTGCTGCTCGGCGACCTGTTCGACCGCGAACTCGTCTCTGCCCAGGAACCACAATCCGAGGTGGACATGCACGACATGAAGATGTACAGGGCGGTGCTCGATGGCCTTCGCTCGCTCTGAGCGTCCGCGCCTGCCGACGGCGATCAAGATTCTGGTCGCCGGCGGCTTCGGCGCGGGCAAGACGACGATGGTCGGCGCGGTCTCCGAGACCCGGCCGCTACGCACCGAGGAGGTGCTGACGGATCGCGGGATCGGTGTCGATGATCTCACCTCCGTCGAGGCCAAGCGCACCACCACCGTGGCAATGGACTTCGGCCGGATCACCCTCGGCAACGACTACGTCCTCTACCTGTTCGGGACTCCGGGGCAGGAACGGTTCTGGTTCGTGTGGGACGAACTGGCGGAGGGCTCGCTGGGGGCCGTCATTCTGGCGGACACCCGGCGCCTGGCCGACTGTTTCCCCTCGATCGACTATTTCGAGCGGCGCGGCACGCCGTTCGTGGTGGCGGTCAACTGTTTCGAGGGGGCGCAGACGTTCGACCTCGACGAGGTACGGCTGGCACTCCAGCTCAACCCGTCGGTCCCCATCATCATGTGCGATGCCAGGAAGCGAGAGTCCAGCCGCGAAGTGCTCATCGCCCTGGTCAAGCACTCGGCCCGCCTTCGCGCGGAACCGGTCGGCAGTTAGGGAGCCGCGGGCGGCCGGACACCGCCCGCGGCGCGGCACTGCTCAGCCGGGCCGGGACATCGTGGCCTTGAGCTCGCCGAGGCGGCCGTGCTCGTCGAAGGCGACCGTCGCCTCGAACCCCGGCCCGGTCAGCCGGGCGTGGCCGCCGGACCAGTCGACGCCCAGCTCCCGCCGCACCGCGTAGCCGTGCAGGGCGCGTCGCCGGTCGGTCAGGGGCAGGCCGGTGATCCCCTCCTGGAGGACCCGCATGACCCGGGCCGGCTCGGGCGGTGGCAGCCGGAACTCCGGGTGCTCGACGAGGAACGCCGCCCGGGTGCCGCCGCCGGCGTCGCCGTTGTAGGAGGTCCAGTGGCCGCTCACGGCCTTGGCGGCCTCCGTGAGGAGCGCGGCGGCGAAGGCCGGCTCCCCCGCCGGACCGGGCAGCGCGTCGAACGGCACCTCCGCGGAGGCGAGTTCAGGGATGCCGTGCCGCCGGCCGAAGTCGCACAGCGCCGCGGAGGCGGCCGTCACCTCGGGCGGGTAACCCGACGGGTTGGCCCAGGCCCACAACCACGAGCGCGGGCCGGGGGCCGCGCTGCCGAGCAGGTGGAAGCGGGTGCAGGTGAGGGTGCGGCCACCGGTGAACTCGAAACGCGGCTGCTGCAGGTCGACGTTCCAGCTGTGCTCTCCGAGGACTTCCTCCAGGTGCAGCTGGTGTTCGTACGAGAACAGCGCGGCGTCGTCGAGGAGATTCATGAACGTAGGCGATTCAGACACGTCGGGCACCCTAGGGCCTGAGCAGGGCGGCGTCCACACGGCCGAGCCGCCGGCGGCTTGTCGGGTGGGCCGTCAGAGGTTCGCGGCCACGTCCAGCGTCCGTGCCGCGGAGAACAGGAGGTGCTCGTTCCCCGCGGCGGCGACGAGCTGTACGGCGACCGGCAGCCCGTCGCAGCGGCCCGCCGGGACGCTGATCGCCGGCACGCCGGCCATGTTCCACGGGCTGGTCAGGGAGAGCAGCGCCGAGCGTACCTCGAGGTCGGTGTGCCCGACGCGCACGCTGCGCTCGCCGAGGGGCGGCGCCACGATCGGCACCGTCGGGAGAGCGAGCACGTCATAGGTGCGCAGCAGCTCCGCCACGATCGTGCTCAGTTCCCCGCGCGCTTCGCGGGCCGCTTCGTAGCGCTCGGCCGAGACGGTTCCGCCCTGGTCGAGCCGCGCGAGGACCTCGGGGTCGATCAGTTCCCGATCGGCCTCCAGGTGGTGCCGGTGCACCTCGTACGCCTCCCTGCCCTGGAGGGTGGTGAACAGTTCGAACAGCGCCCGGTCGCGTTCCCATCCCGGGAACCCGTGCACGGGGCCGGGCGAGAAACCGGCCGATCTCAGCAGGTCGCGGCCCGCTTTCTCGATCCGCGGGTCGCACGTCGCGAGGTCGCCGGGCCGGATCCAGCCGACCGTGATCGAGCGCGGGTCGTCCGGGAGAGGGTCCATGGGCCGGTCGGTGAGGGCCTGGTAGCCGAGCAGTGCGCCTTCGACGGAGCCGGCGAACAGGCCGACGTGGTCGAGCGTGGGCGCCAGTGCGTACACGCCCTTGCCGGAGACGGCGTCGTACGCCGGTTTGAACCCGACGATCCCGCACAGGGCGGCCGGCACCCGGACCGAGCCGGCGGTGTCGGTGCCCAGCGACAGGGGGACCATGCCCGCGGCCACCGCCACCGCGCTGCCCCCGCTGCTGCCGCCCGAGATGCGGCCGGGATCGTGCGGGTTGCGTGAGGGACCGTGCAGCGAGCGGTCGCCGGTCGCGCCGTAGGCGAACTCGTGCAGCGTGGTCTTGCCGGCGATGACCGCGCCCCGGTCACGGAGGCGGGTGACGACGTCGGCGTCGCGTTGGGCGACGGCTCCGAAGGAGGTCGCGGACCCGCAGGTGGTGCGGGTGCCGGCGACGTCGATGAGGTCCTTGACGGCGACGGGTATGCCGTGGAGCGGGCCCCGGTCGAGGCCTTCGGCCAGTTCCCGGTCCGCTCGCCGTGCCGCCTCGTACGCGCCGGCCTCGTCCACGAGGGTGAACGCGTTGAGGGTCGCGTTGTGGTCGTGGATGGTCCGCAGCGCGCCGGCGGCCAGGTGAACGGCTGTGGTCTCCCCGCGGCGCAGGGCACGCCCGAGATCGATGATGGTGGACGGAGGTCCGATGGTGTGGGTCATGGGGCGGTTCCCGGTACGAGGTGGAGTAATGGCACGGACGGAAGACGCTGCGGGGTCTCGTCACCGGGGCAGCGGAAGGCCGCCACGGTAGCCGAGCATCTGGTCGTACAGGTCGGTACGCCGATCGCGGTGCAGGTCGTTGAGCTGGTTCCAGATCGGGGCCGTCCGCGCCGCGGTGAGGTCGACGTCGGCGTAGATCACGGTGTCCTCGTCGGGGCCGGCGATGCGGTCGATGGGCCAGCCGTTCGTGCCCGCGATCAGGGAGTTGCCCATGAATCCGGCACCACGCTCCTGGCCGATCCGGTCCGCGGTGGCGATGAAGACGTTGTTGGCGTGCGCCGCCGTCATCGTCAGGTAGGCGGCCATGCACACGCCGCTCCCGTCGTACAGCGGCGGCGGGGTCCAGACCCAGCCGGTGGGGACGCAGATGATGTCCGCTCCCATCTGCGCCACGATGCGGGCGGTCTCGGGGAACCAGATGTCCCAGCACACCAGCAGCCCGATCCGCCCGATCCGGGTGTCGAACACCGAGTAGCCTTCGTCGCCGGGTGTGAACCAGAGCTTCTCGGTGTTCCACAGGTGGGTCTTGCGGTAGCGGCCGATGTAGCCGCCGGGGCCGACGAGGACGGCGGTGTCGAACAACCGGTCGCCGTCCTGCTCGGCGACGCAGGCCACGACGTACACGTCGCGCTCCGCCGCGAACCGGGCGAGGCCCTGCACGGTGGGGCCGTCCGGGACCGCCTCGGCGTGGGCGAAGGCCTCCTCGCGGGTCTCGAAGACGTAGCCCGTGGTGGCCAGCTCGGGCAGGACGATGAGGCGGGCGCCGGCCTCCGCCGCGGCCGTCAGCCGCTGTTCCACCGCCGAGGCGTTGGCCTTCAGGTTCTCGACGCCCACGCGGGGCTCGAACTGCACCACCGCGATCCGGACCGGGCTGACCCTGCTGCCGGGGTCCTGCTGTGCCGTCATGACCTCTCCCTCCATAAAGGCGGTTTCTTTTTGCAACCGCTCGTGGCGACTGTATGGGAAAGGGGTTTAAACTTGCAACCACTTGCGGGGTAATGACCGGACAGGGGTGCGATGCGCGGGCGGGGTGTGAGTCATCGGCAGGCGGAGTGTCCTGTCGCCAGAACGGTCGACGTGATCGGCGACCGATGGTCCCTGCTGATCATCCGGGACGCCTTCGACGGGATCCGCCGCTTCGGCGAGCTGCAGCGCAACCTGGGGCTGGCCAAGAACATCCTGGCCTCGCGCCTGCGTGAGCTCGTGGCCCAGGGAATTTTGGAAACGGTTCCGGCGGCCGACGGGTCCGCCTACCACGAATACGCGCTGACCGCGAAGGGCCGCGAGCTGTTCGCCGTGATCGTGGCGCTCAGAAGCTGGGGAGAGGCGCACCTCTTCGAGGGGGACGAACCGCGCTCGGCGCTGCTCGACACCAAGGACGAGCTGCCGGTCCGGCTCCAGGTCACCAACGCCACGGGGCAGCCGATCAGTCCTGACGACGCGTTCGTGCGCAAGGTGTCATGAAGGCTCCGGCGCCGTGCGGGACACCTCCGCACGGCGCCGGCCGGCCTCGCGCTACCTGGAGGCGAGGTCCGCCAGGCGGGCGCGGTCGCGGGCGAGCACCTGCTCGCAGGCCAGCAGCAGCACCCCGGCGCTCCAGGCGTGCGACAGCGTGAGGTACATGCCCTTGGGCTGGAAGCAGTCCGTCTGGTAGTAGCGTTCGGTGATCATGCCGCGGTAGGCGTTCACGTCACCGTCGGCGGCGGGCAGGAGCTGGCGGAAGCAGGCCAGCGTCTCGTGCGCGCGCTCGGCGTAGTAGGGGTCGCCCAGCGCCTCCGACAGGGCGATCAGCTCGTCGGTGCACACCAGGCCGTAGGCGTGCAGGTGCTGGTTGGACGGTGACGCCTGGTCGGCGCCCCGGGTGGCGAAGCCGTACACGCCGAGGGGGGTGCGGGGGCCGAAGCGCACGTTGTAGGAGTAGCGGAAGGTGAGCGTCCAGTCGGCGGCGCGGCGGGCCAGGTCGAGCCAGCGGCCGGCGCCCGTGGCGCGGTGCAGCGCCATGTAGGCGATGACGGCCGCGTAGCCGTCCTCCGAGGTCGGGGCCAGGTCGACGTCCTCGGGGGCGCCGTAGATGAACTCGTCCTCCACGAAGGCGGCGTAGTAGGCGCCCGCCCGTTCCGCGGCCCGCAGGTAGCTCTCGCCGCCCGCCTCGCACAGGGCGGCGATCCAGGTCAGCCCCGACGCTCCCGACCAGGACAGCACCTCTCCGGTGGCGGCGTGGTGGAGGGTGCCGAGGTTGCCGTCGGGCCGCTGCCGGGCCACCATCACGTCGAGGTTGGAGCGGGCCGCCGCCTCCCAGGCCGGGTCGTGCCGGTGGCGCAGCGCCCGCAGCAGGAACAGCGTCGCCTCCCCCAGCGTGCGGGCGTGCAGCGCGTCCTTGGTGTGGCTCCAGCTCTGCGACCAGCCCGAACGGCGGTACCACGTGCCCCAGAACGTGCCGGACGGCGACAGGTCGGCGCAGATGAAGTCGATCACTCGCGAGGCGGCGGCCACGTGCTCGGGCCGGTCGGTCCGCAGGCCGTGCTCCAGCAGCGCGGCCGCCCACGGGATGCCGCTCACCCAGCCGACGTGCATGGCCTGCCGGTCCACCCGCTCGCCGTCGCCGCCGCTGACCTCCCGGTCGAACCCGACCGTCTCCAGCAGCACCCCCGGGTCGGGGTCGTAGTGCCAGCGGTAGAGCCCCTCGGCCGCGATGCCGGCCGCCTCCTCGACGTCCTGCCACGGCTCGACGGGCGCGGCGGGCCGGCGCAGCTCGCGGTCCTCGCGCAGCAGCGGCGCGTACGCGTGCCGGTCGGCCGGCAGCGGGCACGTCGCCACGGTCAGCTCGTGCGTCTCGCCGGGCTGCCAGACGTACGTGGCGGCCTCGGCGGGCCGCGGCAGCGCCGAGCCGTAGTAGGTGATCGGGAACTCCTGGTACGGGAAGAGCAGTGCGATCACCGCCTCCCCCGCCTCGTGCCCGATCGCCAGGCCGGTGGCGCCGAGCGCCGACTCCTCGTCCGCGATCAGGCAGGCGCCGCCCTCCTCACCCCACACCATGACGGCGGGGGTGGCGGCCCGGTCCGCGCGGAACCCCCACCGGGCCGAGACCATCTCGCCGGGCCGGTCGGCTCCCGCCTCGAAGCGGGGGAACACCCGCCGGCACGCCGCCGGCCGGTTCTCGCCGTAGAACAGGCCGGGAATGAGCCACCACGGGTCGGCGGCGGGCACCCGCCTGCTGACGCGCACGGTGCCGGCGCGGGGCTCGGCGCCGTCGTACCGGATGGTCAGGCGCAGCTCGCGGCGGCCGGTCGGGCGCGCCTCACCCCAGCTCCCGCTCATCGTGTACGGGCCCGCGCCGAGCACCTCGACGGCCACCTCGCCGCCGCCGGGGTCGGCGATCAGCAGCGGCCAGGTCACCACGACTCCACGGTGAACGCGCCCTTGCGGGTGCCGAACTCCAGCAGGTCGGTCTCCACGGCGGAGTGCGGATCGTCGAGCGGGATCCGGAACGTACGGATCTGGCTCGGCCCGAAGTCGGCCGTGAGCCGGACGCCCGCCAGCGGGACGTCGAGCGTGGCCACGGCCGCCCTGCCGGTGCTCTCCACGGCGCGCACCACCAGGTCGCGCGGGGAGTCCTCGTGCAGCTTCACCGCGGTCACCATGACCTGGCCGCCGCCGTCGTCGAGATAGCCGCGCGCCGGAGGGAGCGTGCCGTCGTGGAAGCTCTCCAGCATCGCCCGCACCGGGGAGCCGAGCACCGCGGCCCGTCGGGTCAGACCTGCCTCGCGCCAGTCGCCCGCGTGCGGCACCAGCAGGTACGTGAACCGCTGCACGCCCTGGTCCTGGTAGGAGTAGTGGCCGTCGGGGTCGAGCAGCCTGGGGTCGTGCCAGGCGTGAACGGGGCTGCGCACGGCCGTGATGCCGATGCTGTGGTCGCGGCCGGCGCTCGGCGGGGCGACGTCGTAACCGTGCTTGGCGTTGTTGACCACGGCCAGCCCGGCGTGGGTGCCCGCGACGGCGCCCGACAGGTCCACCCACGACTGCGCCGGCTCCTCGGCCCCGTCGATCGGCCGGCCGAGGTGCGCGAACGGGATCTCGTACGTGGCCGAGGGGCTTTCCAGCGCGACCGGGAAACGCAGCTTCATCAGGTGCGCCCGCTCCCGCCAGTCGAGCGTGACGCGCACCTCGACCGCGTCGTCGTCGCCCGCGCCCAGGATGAACTCCTCGACCATCGTCGAGCGGCCCCACGCGCGCTCGACCCGCAGGCGGGCGCGGAGCGGGCCGTCCTCGCGCAGCACGATGCGGGTGGTCTCCATCGCCTCGCCCGGCCAGTCGTAGGACACCACGCGGTGCCCCCAGGTGTCGGTCGGGTCCTCGCAGATCTGGGTGTGCTCGCCCGCCGCCCCCGCCACCAGGTCGACGCCGGTGCGCTTGTCGAGCAGGCTCCTCAGCCAGCCCGTGCCGGGGTCGAGCTCCAGGCGCAGCACGTCGTTCTCGAGGTGCAGCTCGGACGCCGACAGCGTGCCGGCCGGGTGCATGCCGGGGCCCTGGCGCAGCCGGTAGAGGCGGTAGCCCAGCGGGGGCAGCTCCGCCTGGAACACCGTGGCCCCGCGGCCCTTGTCGTCGGTGGTCGCCACCGACTGGGTGCGCTGGCACGGCACGTCGGCGCCGTCTGCGTCGACGACGTGCACACCGTTGGGCGCCAGGCCGTACTGCATCTCGACCCGGGTGGTGACCGGCCACGGGTGCGGGTTGAAGACGAGCACCGGCTGGGTGCCGGCGTCCTCGGGTACGCGCACGTCGCGGGCGATCACGTTGTGCGCCCTCGTGATGATGCGCTTGGAGATCGCCACGGCCTCGCCGAGCTGGTCGCGGGCGTCGTCGTACGCCGGTTCGATGGCCGAGCCCGGCAGCACGTCGTGGAACTGGTTGAACAGCACCTGCTTCCAGGCACGTTCGAGGTCGGCGCGGGCGTCGTGACCGGTGATCGCGGCCCACCGCTCGGCCGACAGCACCGCCGCCTGCGCCCTGCGCTGCCACGCCTTGATGCCGGAGTGGGCCGAGTAGCAGCCGGCCGCGTGGTGCTGCAGGTCGTCGTGCCACACCGGCAGCTCGGCCATGCCCTGCTCACCGAGGCGCTTGGCGATCTCGTCGAAGTAGCGGCGCGGCGACGACATCGTCAGCTCGCCGAACGAGCCCATCCGGTCGTAACGGTAGATCGACTCGATGTTGGCCTTGGTGGGCCCGCCGCCGTGGTTGCCGACGCCGTAGAAGATCATCAGGTCGCCGAGCGAGCGGTCGAGCTGGCCGAGCGCCTTCTCGGTCTGCCCCGCCACCTCGCCGGGCGGGCTGCAGTACTCGAACGGGATGCGGTAGGCCAGCACGCGGCTGCCGTCGGGCGCCTCCCACCAGAACATCGTGCCGGGCAACTCGCTCTCGTGCGGCCCCGGGCGCAGGAAGCAGTAGGAGTCCATGCCCTGGCCGCGCAGGATGGCGGGCAGCATGGCGTTGTGGCCGAACGGGTCGACGTTCATGCCGACCGACGCGGTGACGCCGAACTTCTCCTTCAGGTAGCGCTGGCCGTACAGGCCCTGGCGGACGAACGACTCCCCCGACGGCATGTTGCAGTCGGGCTCCACCCACCAGCCGCCGGTCATCACCCAGCGGCCCTCGGCGACCCTCTCCTTGATCCTGGCGAACAGCTCGGGGTCGGACTCCTCAACCCAGGACAGCAGGACGACCTGGTCGCAGGTGAAGATGAAGTCGGGGTATTCGTCCATGCGGTGGATCGCCGACCAGAACGTCGCCCGCGCCTCCTGGTAACCCTCCTGCCACGGCCACAACCACACGGGGTCGAGGTGCGCGTTGCCGATCATGTGCAGGGTGCGGCCGGGGGTGGCGGCCGGTCGTGGCACGCGGGGCAGCCCGTCGGGCTGCGCGCCCGAGGGGGCGTTCGCCATGGG
>NZ_SMLD01000167.1:0-20192 GCF_004352805.1 Nonomuraea mesophila | reverse complement strand
GGCCTACGGGGAGGGCGGCCCCGTAGGCCAGTTCCGCCTCCCCTGCCGCGCGGACGTCGTGCCCGAGCGCCACGGGCAGGTCCACGTCCGTGAACGACGACGCCGGCACGTCGCGCCACCCGAAGGCGGCCGAGAAGACGGCCCGTTCCGCCGTGACGAGGCCGGGCACCGCGAGCCCCACCGCGAGCGGGCGAGCACCTGGCCGGGGGCGGGCGAGGTCGCTGACGAAGGCGGACACGGCCTCGACGACCCGCCCGGGGCCTCCGGTGTGGGGGGTGGGCCGCCGCTCGATATGCAGACATGTCCCGTCGCGGGCGACAAGTCCGCCTTTCATGGTGGTGCCGCCAAGATCGACCGCTACAACGCACTCCATCCCTTCATCCTGCTGCAGAAACCCTTTGAGATCGTGCCCGCCCATGCAGAAGGATGGGGCATCATGCGCCGCCTCACCATCGACGACCTCGACTCCTGCATCCACCTGGCCAAGGACCGCGGCTGGCCGCCCGAGGCGCACAAGTGGCGCCTGCTGTTCGACATCGGCGAGCCGTACGGCATCGACGCCCCCGACGGCGACGGCCTGGCCGCGTGCAACGTCCTGACCCTCTACGGCGACGCGCACGCCGTGATCAGCATGGTGCTCACCGCGTCCCGCTACGCCCGGCGGGGCCTCGGCCGCGCGCTCATGCGGCACGTGCTCGACCGGGCGGGCGAGCGCACCGTCTTCCTGCACGCCACCGAGCAGGGGCGGCCACTCTACGAGGAACTGGGCTTCCGCACGACCGGGCGCGTGGTCAAGCACACGGGCGTCTTCGCGGGCGAGCCCTCGGGCCTGACCCGCCCGGCCACCGTCGCCGACCTCGACGCCATCCTCGCCCTCGACGCCGAGGTGTTCGGCATGGACAGGTCGGCGGCGCTGCGGCGGATGTTCTCCTTCGGCGAGCGGGTCAGGGTGGCGCCCGGCGGTTCCGGTCAGTGCCGCGGTTTCGGTCAGTGCTGGCGCAACGACGACACCATCGTGGTCGGCCCGGTCGTGGCGGACGACGAGAGCACGGCGCGCGCCCTGATCGGCGACCTGGCGCTCGACCCGGGCGGCGAGGTGCGGATGGACTTCGACCTCGCGCACGGGTCCATGATCCGGTGGGCGGGCGAGCACGGCATGGGTGAGCCGTGGGAGGTGGCGTTCATGGTGCGCGGCGGCGACCTGCCCGGGGACCGCTCACGCCAGTTCCTCCCCTTCACGCAGGCGCTCGGTTGACCCTGTTCCCGGGGCCTGAATAGGGTCTCACCAGAACATCATTCTGGCCGAAGGGCGGCACATGACCTCCACCCACATCGACCTCAGCGCCATCGACCTCGACGAGCTCGGCGCGTGGATGGACGAGCAGGGGCTGCCGTCCGGCCCGACCACGGGGGTGACGCCGGTCCCCGGCGGCACGCAGAACGTCATGGTCCGCCTCGAACGCGGCGGCCGCCCGTACATCTTGCGCAGGCCGCCGCAGCACGCCCGCCGCAGGAGCAACGAGGTGCTGCGCCGTGAGGCCCGGGTGCTGGCGGCGCTGCGCGACACCCCGGTGCCCGCGCCCACGCTGGTGGCCGCACAGACCGCGCGGGAGCCGGTGTTCTACCTGATGGACCCGGTCGACGGGTTCAACCCCTCGGTCGGGCTGCCGGAGCCGCACGCCTCCGACCCCGCGATCAGGCACCGCATGGGGCTGGAGGCGGCCGCCGCGCTGGCGGAGCTGGGGCGGGTCGATCCGGAGGTGCTGCCGGGCTTCGGCCGGCCTGAGGGGTTCCTCGAACGGCAGGTGCCGCGCTGGCTCAAGGAGCTCGACTCGTACGGCGAGCTCGACGGCTACCCCGGCCCCGACATCCCCGGGTTGAGCGAGACGGCCGGCTGGCTCACCCGCAACCTGCCCCCTACGTTCGTCCCGGGCGTCATGCACGGCGACTACCACTTCGCCAACCTGATGTTCGCCACCGACAGCCCCCGGGTGGCCGCCATCGTCGACTGGGAGATGTGCACGATCGGCGACCCGCTGGTCGACCTCGGCTGGCTGCTGGCGACGTGGCCGGTGAGCAACGACCACGTGCCGGGGCTGCCCGGGCCGCGCGAGATCATCGCCTACTACGCGGCGCTGTCCGAGCGCGACCTGTCGGCCATCGACTGGTACGCCGTCATGGCCTGCTTCAAGCTCGGCATCGTGCTGGAGGGCACGCACGCGCGGGCGTTCGCCGGGAAGGCGCCCAGGGACATCGGCGACCTGCTGCACGCGACGACGCTCGGTCTGTTCGAACGGGCCCAGGAGTTCATGCACGGCTCGCTCAACTGACCGGATATCACGATTTTCGGAGAAACGATCACATATCCGCCCCCGAGCCATACAATTGCGCGCAATTGCATCAGTTATCGGGGAAGGATCGTCATGCGTATGCGGTTCCTTGGGTCCACGTCGGAGGCGGGCGCCTGTCCCACCCTGTACGAGACCGACCGCGGCACCATCGTCGTCCAGGGCCTCCAGGTCACCGACATGGAGGCGCTCGCCGACCTCCGAGACGTGCTCGACGGCGAGACCGCCGTCGAGGTGCCCCGCGAGCTCATCACCGAAATCGCCCGCAGGGTCCTGCCCGACGGGTCGGCAACCGCTTTCCCCACCTGCGGAGGAACACCCACGGCTACCGCTTGATCACAATTGCGCACCGCACTGGCATGATCGGCACAAGCAGGGCTAGCCTCTTGCGGCGTGACGTCCTTTCAGCAGGCGCGCATCGACCTCGGCAGCCAATTACGCCAGCTGCGCGAGACCGCGCGGCTGTCCGGCAAGGAGCTGGCCGAGCAGCTCCGCTGGCAGCCTTCCAAGGTCTCGCGCCTGGAGAACGCCAGGCAGACCGCCACCGAGGACGACGTGGTCGTGTGGGCCCAGGCCGTGCGCGCTTCGCCCAGCACGACCGACGAGCTGATCCGGCAGGCGATCGCGCTGGTCGAACGGCACGACGACTGGAAGCAGCGCCACCGCAGCGGACTGGCGGCCCTCCAGGAGGACGTCCGCGACCTGGAGGCGCGCACCAAGCTGTTCCGGGTGTTCGAGCCCGGCATCGTCGTGGGCCTGCTGCAGACCTCCGAATACGCCCGGCACGTGTTCCGCAAGGTCAGGCGCCTCTACAGCGCCGCCGACCAGATCGACGCGGCCGTACGCGTACGCATGCAGCGCCAGGAGATCCTCTACGACCGCACGCGCACGTTCCGGTTCGTGGTCTCGGAGTCCACGCTGCGCACCCTCCTGGCGCCGCCCGAGGTGATGCGCGGCCAGCTCGACCGCCTGCTGGCCGTCAGCACCCTGCCCAATGTCGAGTTCGGCGTGATCCCGTTCGACGCCGAGTTCCCGTCCAACCCGGTCAACGGGTTCTGGATCTACAACGACTCCATGGTCGGCGTGGCCACCATGACGAAGGACCTCGTCCTGCGCGACCCCGACGACATCGCCTTCTACGTCCGGGCGTTCGACGACTTCGCGAAGGTGGCCGAATTCGAAGAGTCCGGACGGGAAGTCATCATCAGGGTTCTTCACGATTACCGGCAACAAACCGCATTTTAAACGCAGCAATTGCTTGCCCTCCGCCCCAAGATCGTGCAATTCTGTCGCGAGACGTTGCGGAGGTGACGCATGATGCTTGATACCGCGCTCTGCCTCGAGCGGTTCGCGTGGCACGCGGGTCGTCACGCGGACCTGTCGGTGCAGATACTCGCCCTGGCCAGCGACCCTGCCTACGTGTCGATCCGCAACCGCTTCTCGGCCACCCTCACGGAGACCGTGACCTGCTCCGACGAGGGCGCGTTCCTCACCTCGTGGGGCTACCGCCTCGGCACCTCCGAGGACGTCGAGTCCGCCGCCGCCCGGCTCGCCTTCCTGCTCGCCGCCCTGCCGGCCTGAGCCCGGCACCGGGGTTGAGGAACCGGGGAATGGCGTGGGACGTCGGTGACACATAGCGGCTTGGTAGAGCGGGAGACGGGGGCACAGGGAAAGCGCGGCGTCGCCGACGTGAGGGCTGACAGCGGCGAGTGGGACACCCGCCATCACGACAACGTGATTGATCTGGCCGAGCGGTTCGCCCGCCACTTCGACGATCCCTTGCAGGCGTATCTGCATGCCGCGCTCGTGCTGGTGGTCGAGCCTCGCGACCGCGGGATCGTCGGCGCCCTCATCGCCTATCCGCCGATACCGACCACGGAAACGACCCTCATCACTGTCCCTCGGAGGCTATCGGGCCACCGCATCGGGCTCCCGCGTACCGGCGCCGGGCAGCAGCGGGCCGGCCAGGGCGGCAGCGCCGAGGACAGCGACGTTGAACCACAAAGCGGTGGCCGTCGCTGAGGAGAACTCGTCTACAGTGAAAGAGAAGAAGATCGCACCCACGGCCGCGACCCCCAGGGCGGTGCCGAACTGGATGGCCGTGTCGACCCATCGATAACGGCTTTTCGCCGAATGCCCTCAACCCCGGGCACGATCAGCACCCCGCCCGATAGAGGATCTTCTCCACCTCCGGCTCGTCGACGTTCTCCTCCGTGACGATCGTGGCGTCCGTCGGGATCGACGCCGTGACCTGCTGCCCCTTCACCGCGGCGACCGCCTGCTCGACGCCCTTGGCGCCGATGTCGCCGGGCAACTGCGCGACCAGAGCCTGGACCACGCCGTCCTTGAGCTGCTTGACCTGCGCGGGGCCCGCGTCGAAGCCCACCATCTTGACCTCGCCCAGCTTGCCCGCCTGACGCAGGGCCGAGCCGGCGCCGGTGGCCGAGTTGAGGTTCGCCGCGAACACCCCGGCGAGGTCGGGATCCTTGGCCAGCGCCGCGTTGACGATCCTGGACGCCTCACCGACGTCGTTGTGCGAATATTGCACACCGAGATGGGCGATGTCCGGATGGTTCGCCTTGATCTCCTCCTCGAAGCCCTTGATGCGCGCGTCCACGGTGCTGACACCAGGGTCGGTGGAGATGACCAGCACCTTGCCCTTGCCGCCGATCTGCTCCGCGAGCGCCTGGGCCGCCGCCGCACCGCCCTTGACGTTGTCGGTGCTGATCCTGGACAGCCCGATGCTCTCGTCCTCGACCACCGTGTCCACCAGGATGATCTTGATGCCCTGCTGCTTGGCCTGGGTCAGCGGCGCGATCATCGCCTTGACGTCGGTCGGCGCGATCAGCATGGCGTCCGGCGCGCTCGCCGTCACGGAGTTGACGATCGGCGTCTGCAACGTCGGGTCGAATTTCTGCGGTCCCTGCACGTCGAGCGCCACACCCAGCTCCTGGGCCTTGGCCTTCGCGCCGCAGGCCATCGTCTCGTAGAACTCCTCCCCCGCCAGGCCCTGCACGAGCGTGACCCGGGTCTGTTCGCCGCCGCCCGCCTCGCTTCCCTGCCCGCCGCAGGCGGTGACCAGCGTCATCGCCGCGAGAACCGCCGTGATCCTGCGCATGGTGGTGCCTCCTCCTAATGGTCGCGGGTCCTGCGCCTCCACTGGTCGACGTAGACGGCGGCGACGAGCACCGCGCCCACCACCACCTGCTGCCAGAACGGCCGTACCCCGAGAATCTGGAAGCCGTTCTGCAACACGACGGGGATGAAAACGCCGATGACCGTGCCGGCCACCGTCCCGACCCCTCCGAACAGGGACGTCCCGCCGATCACCACGGCCGCGATGGCCTGGAGGTTGTCGGTGGAGTGCGCGGACACGCCGGTGATGCCGTACTTGGCCAGCGACAGGCAGCCGGCCAGGCCCGCCAGCAGGCCCGCGAGCCCGTACACCTTGACCAGGTGCGCGCGCACGGCCACGCCGCCGCGCCGGGCGGCCTCCACGTTGGAGCCGATCGCGTACGTGTGGCGGCCGAAGCGGGTGCGGGCGAGCATGAGCGCGAGGACCACGGTGATGGCGGCGCAGATCCACACGATCACCGGCACGCCCAGCCAGCGGGCGAGGCCGAGCCCGAGGTTCAGCTCGGTCGGGGCACGCAGGTCGACGCCGCCGGTGAGCAGCAGCGCGCCGCCGAGCGACATGCCGAGGGTGCCGAGCGTCACGATGAGCGCCGGGATGCGCCCCATGGCGACCAGCACGCCGTTCAGCACTCCCCAAGCCAGCCCCGCGACCAGGGCGGCCACGGTGCCCAGAACCAGCGACCCGGTGGCCTCCATGACTTTGGCCGCGGACACCGCCGAGAACACCAGCACCCCGCCCACCGACAGGTCGATGCCCGCCGTGATGATCACGTACGTCATGCCGGCGGCGAGCAGCAGCAGGATGGCCGCGTCGCTGACCAGGTTGAGCAGGTTGAACGAGGTGGGGAACGTACGCGGCGCGAGCAGCGAGAACGCCACCACCAGCCCCGCCAGCACCAGGCCGATCCACACGACCTGCGGGGCGCCGAGCCGGAGGTGCCTCATCGCTCGTCTTCCTCCACGGCCGCGGCCTCCTGGTCGGGTCCGTTCTGGTCGGATCCATCCTGGTCGGGTCCGTCCCGGTCGGATCCATCCTGGTCGGATCCGTTCTGGTCGGGCTCGTCCTGTTCGAGTGCGCCTGTCATGGCGCCGACCAGTTCCTCCATCGACACGCGCGCGGTGTCGAACCTGGCCACCCTGCGGCCCAGCCGCAGCACCTCCACCCGGTCCGACACCGCCATGACGTCCTGCATGTTGTGGCTGATGAGCACGACCGCCACGCCCGAGTCGCGTACGTTCCTGATCAGGTCGAGCACCCGACGCGTCTGCACCACGCCGAGCGCCGCGGTCGGCTCGTCCATGAACACCGCCCGCCGTGCCCATCCCACGGCCCTGGCCACCGCGACCCCCTGCCGCTGCCCGCCCGACAGCGTCGAGACCAGCGCGGTCTCCGACTTCAGCCGTACGCCGAGCCGCTCGCACGCCTCCCGGGTCTCGCGTCGCATGGCGGCGTTGTCCAGCACGCCCAGCAGGCCGAGCAGGCCGGGCCTGAGCCGTTCCCTGCCGAGGAAGTAGTTGGCGGCCGGGCTGAGCTCGGCGCAGAGCGCGAGGTCCTGGTAGACGGTCTCGATGCCGGCGCCCCTGGCCTCCTCGACCGAGCCGAACGCCACCGGGCGGCCGTCGATCTCGATCGCGCCCGAGTCGGGCCGTTCGACGCCTGAAAGGATTTTCGCCAGGGTGGACTTCCCCGCGCCGTTGTCGCCGATCAGCGCGACCACCTCGCCCGGTCGCGCCGTGAAGTCCGCACCACGCAGCGCTTCCACGTGGCCGTAGCTCTTCACGATCCCGCGGGCGGCGATCAGTGGTGCGCCCATAGCACCATCAAGGATGTCCCTGACATCGTTGTCAAGCCCGGAACCGCATCGGGAGACCAGCTTGATTCCTTCGACGTCCTGAGCGGCCGCGCGCCGCGCCGGCTCACGAAGCCCACGCGGCGACGCCTGCCCGCAGGTGTACGTCCATGGAGCCGGCGCGTGGCACAACGCCCCGCCGAGGTGGTGAGGACGCGGAAGGGCGGGCCCGCAACGCGTGCGCGCCCGCCCTCCGGGAGGGGGTCAGTTGACGTCGAGCTTGCGCTGGATGGCGACGAGGATGTTCATCATCTCGAGCTGCGTCCCTTGCAGCCCGTCGACCTTGCTCTCCAGACTGTCGACCTTGTTCTCCAGGCTGTCGAGCCTGCGGTCGGTCTCCGCGAACTTGGCGTCGACCTTGGCGTCCAAGGCATCGACCTTGACATCCAAGGCATCGACCTTGACGTCGAGGGCGTCGACCTTGGTCTCCAGCGACCCCACCCTGGCGTCCAGGGCGTCGACCTTGGTCTCCAGCGACCCCACCCTCGCGTCCAGGGCGTCGACCTTGGTCTCCAGCGACCCCACCCTCGCGTCCAGGGCGTCGACCTTGGTCTCCAGCGACCCCACCCTCGCGTCCAGGGCGTCGACCTTGCTGTCGAGGGTGTCGACCTTGGCGTCGAGCGTGGTGACCTTGCCGTCGAGGATCTTGACGCGGGAACCCACGCCGTTGACGCGCTCGGTGAGCTGCTGTCCCAATTCCATGCGATCCGCCCGAATGTTGACGAACTCAGTGGCCAACTCGTTAGCGAGTTTGACAGCCGCGTCCTTGTAGCTCAACTCGATCTCCCCTACCGTTGGAGGTAGGGACCGGGGATGTGAAGGATCTCCGGTCCCGTTTCTTTGCCAAGAGAGTACATCGCCGAGCGCCGCCGACGAAATGGAAGCGAAGAAAGTTTCCCCTGGTCAGAGGGCTGTTTGCGGCATAAATTCGGACCTTTCCGAATAAGTTAGCCGGACGTATTCTGCAGGTCGTCATTTCGCCCGTTATATGGTTTTGTATCCGACCGTCGATCGGGAGTTCCCGGCAGATCCATAGTGGCGATCGCGCCGCCGCCTCGCGCGTTCTCCAGGCGTACCGATCCTCCCGCCTCCGCGACCGCCTGCGCCACGATCGCCAGCCCCAGCCCCGACCCGGGCAGCCCGCGCGCCGAGGGCGAGCGCCAGAAGCGCTCGAACACGTACGGCAGATCCTCCTCGGGCAGTCCTGGGCCGTGGTCGCGCACGGTCAGCCGGCCGCCGCGCAGCCGCACCTCGACCTGCCCGCCGGGGCTGAACTTGCCGGCGTTGTCGATGAGGTTGAGCACGGCACGTTCCAAGGAGGCGGCGGCGCCGACGACGTACCACGGGCTGAGGTCGGTGACGACCTCGGCGCCGCGCAGCCGGGCGCGCTCCACGGCGGCGGTCACCACCTCGTGGAAGGCCAGCTCGACGTGCGGCTCGTGGTCGGCGTCGCCTCTGGCGAGCTGGAGCAGGTCGCCGACCAGCGTGGACAGCTCGGCGAACTGCGCCTTCACGTTGACCAGGAGGCGTTCCTTGGCGCCCGGGTCGAGGCTGCGGCCCGTCTGCTCGCTGCGCAGCAGCAGGTCGATGTTGGTGCGCAGGGTGGTGAGCGGGGTGCGCAGCTCGTGGCCGGCGTCGGCGACGAGCTGCTGCTGGCGCTCGCGGGATCCGGCCAGGGCCGCGGTCATGGCGTTGAAGGACGAGCTGAGGCGGGCGATCTCGTCGTTGCCCTTGACGGGGATGCGGGTGCCGAGGTCCTCGGTCTGGGCGATGTGCTCGACCGCCTTGGTGAGGTCCCCGACCGGGCGAAGGCCCGCGCGCGAGATGGCCAGGCCCGCCCACGCGGCGCCGAACACGCCGAGGGCCGCGACGGCCGCCAGCGCGAACGCGGTGTTCCGCAGCGTGCGCCTCGTGTGGTAGAGCGGCGCCGCCTCCAGGACGGCGGTTCCGGGGGAGAAGTTCGAGATCACCACGCGGACCGGCTTTCCGTCGCGGGTCACGCCGTCACGGCAGATCGGCTCGCGGCGGTCGGCCGCCAGGGTCAGATCCTCCTCCGTCCACACGATGGGGGCGCCGAGCGAGCACGTGGTGCCGTCGGCGCGCAGCAGCATCGCCATGCCGGCGTACTCGTCGGACGAACCCTCGGGGGTGCAGTGGTGGAGGAGGAAGTCCCTGTCGCCTGACTCCTCCGGGTCCATGATGGTCTGGTCGAGCTGCTTGATCAGCTGGTTCTGGACGATGAACCACGACATGCCCGCGCACACCGTGATGGCCAGCGCCACGGCCACCGTGACGAGGAGGGTGAGGCGGGACCGCAGGCTCCCGCGTCTCACGGCGCCGCTCTCAGTACGTATCCCACGCCGCGTACCGTGTGGATCACGCGCGGCTCACCCCCGGCCTCGGTCTTGCGCCGCAGGTACATCACGTAGACGTCGAGCGAGTTGGACGTCGGCTCGAAGTCGAATCCCCACACCTCGCTCAGGATCTGGTCCCTCGTCAGCACCTGGCGCGGGTGCGCGAGGAACAGCTCCATCAGCAGGTATTCGGTCCTGGTCAGGTCGAGCCTGCGCTCGCCGCGCGTGACCTCCCGGGTGGCCGGCTCCATGCGCAGGTCGTCGTAGGTGAGCACGCCGCCGGTCTCGGCGGGGCCGGCGTTGAGAGCGCCGCGCCGCAGCAGCGCGCGCACCCTGGCCAGCAGCTCATCCAGCTCGAACGGCTTGACGAGGTAGTCGTCGGCTCCCGCGTCGAGCCCGGAGACCCGGTCGCCGACCGCGTCGCGGGCGGTCAGCATGAGGACGGGTATGTGGTTGCCGGACGCCCGCAGCCGGCGGCACGCGGTCAGCCCGTCGAGGCGCGGCATCATGACGTCGAGCAGCACCCCGTCGAACGAGTCGCTCGCCAGGGCCTCCAGCGCGGCGTGCCCGTCGCCGGCCGTGGCGACCTTGTAGCCCTCGAACTCCAGGCTCGACTGCAGCGCCTCGCGCAACGCGGGCTCGTCGTCCACCACCAGCAACCGTGCGGGCTCACTCATGCTACAAACGCTAGAGGTTCATCATGAAAAGGTGATGAACGCCCTTGTCTCTTTTCCGAGGATCACCACGCCACGGGCAGCGTCTTGAGCCCGAAGATGGGGCTTTCGTGCTTGATGGGCACGTCCTCGGCGGGCACCGCGACCCGCAGCCCGGGCAGGCGCTCGAACAACGTGCGCAGCGCGATCTCCAGCTCGGCCCTGGCCAGGTTCTGGCCGAGGCACTGGTGCACCCCGTAGCCGAAGGCCACGTGGTGGCGGGCCGAACGGCCGATGTCGAACTCGTCCGGCCGGTCGAAGGCACGCTCATCCCGGTTGGCGGAGGCGCCGAGCACGAAGATGCCCTCGCCCTTCCTGACGAGCTGCCCGCCGATGTGCTGGTCCTCGGTGGCCACGCGGTCGAACGCGACCCAGTCCGCGATCGAGTGGTAGCGCAGCAGCTCCTCGACGGCCATGGGCCACAGGCCGGGGTCCGCGCGCAGCGCGGCGAGCTGGGCGGGATGATCCATGAGCGTGAGCGCGGCCAGGGGGATCATGTTGGCGGTGGTCTCGTGCCCGGCGACGAGCAGCAGGAACATCACGCCCACGATCTCGCCGTGGGTGAGCTCCCCACCGCCGACCAGCCGGCCGAGCAGGTCGTCGCGGGGGTCGGCCTCCGCCTTGGTCACCAGCGCGTCGAGGAACCCCCTGATCTCCATCACCGCGGCGTGACGCGTTCCGGGGTCGGCGGCCGAGACCATCGTGCGGGTCCGTGACTCGAAGAACTCGTGCTCGGCGTACGGGACCCCGAGCAGCCGGCAGATGACCAGCGAGGGCAGCGCCAGCCCGAACGCCTCGACGAGCTCGGCCTCCGGCCCTTTGGCGAGCATGTCGTCGATGAGCTCGTCGGCGATCTGCTGGATGCCGGGCCGCAGCTCCCTCATCCGCTTCACGGTGAACTCCGGGATGAGCAGCCGCCGGAACCTGCCGTGTTCTGGCGGGTCCAGGTCGATGAAGTGGCCGACGGCGAACTCCTCCATGAACGCGTCCCGCTCGGGAGTCGGAGGTTCCGCGCTCAGCGCGCCGCTCGGGTGGCCGGGGGCGGCCGGGTTGGTGCTGATGCCCGCGCCCGAGAGGACCTGCCGGGCCTCGGCGTGCCGCGTGACCAGCCAGGCCTCGCCGCCGGGCAGCGTGGCGCGCACGAGCGGGGCCTGCTCGCGCATGCGGGCGTAGGCGGGTGGGGGCGCATACGGGCAGGTGCGCGGGAGAGGGAAGTTCTCGGCCATAGTGTGCTCCCAACGAGTCAGGCCACATTGTTTACTTACAAGAAAGTAAGCAATGGGGCGGCCGGCGGTCAAGCGAGAGGAGCGGCATGGCGGGACGGCGGACGGACACGAAAGAGCGGATCCAGCAGGTGGCGCTGGAGTTGTTCGCCGAGCGGGGATACGACAAGACCACGCTCCAGGAGGTCGCGGAGCGGCTGCGGATCACCAGGCCCGCGCTCTACTACCACTTCCGCACCAAGGAGGCGATCCTGGTCGGCGTCGTCGACCGGCTGGTCGACTCGATCGACGAGCTGGTCTCCTGGGCCAGGCGGCAGCCCATGACCCCCGAGTCGAAGAAGGAGATCCTGCGGCGCATCGCCGAGCTGCTGGCGGATCAGTGGCGACCACTGCTCCGGTTCGCGCAGGTGAACCAGGGGGTGATGCGCGAGGTGCCGGCCGGCGAGCGCATGCAGCAGGGCGTGCTCAGCATGCTCGCCCTGCTGGTGGAGCCGGAGGCGAGCCCGGTGCGGCGGTTCGAGGCCCGGCTCGCGGTGCTCGCGGTGATCGCGGGCAACGTGCCCTTCCTGGCCGACGCGGACGTGCCGGAGGCGGAGCGGATGGCGGTGGCGCTGGAGGTGGCCGGCAGGCTGGTCTCGGACGGTTAGCGGCGCCCGGCGACGACCAGTGCGGTCAGCGGCCGTCAGTGGCGGTCAGCGATGGTCGGTGATGGCCGGTGCGGTGATGGCCGGTGACGGTCAGCGGCCGAGCAGGGCCATGGCGGCGTTGTGCCCGCCGATCCCGCTCACGCCCCCGCCCCTGCGGGCGCTCGCGCCGCACATGAGCACGCGTTCGTGCTCGGTCGCAACGCCCCAGCCGCCCTCCTCCGCGTACGGCCAGCTCAGGTCGGTGTGGAAGATGTGGCCGCCGGGGAGCCCCGCGTCCTGTTCGAGGTCGACGGGGGTCTTGGCCTCGACGCACGGGCTGCCGTCGGGGGCCTTGAGCAGGCAGTCTTCGAGGGGTTCGGCCAGGACGGCGTTGACGGAGGCGAAGGTGGCCTCCAGCGCCTGTTTCCGGGCCTGATCCGGATTTTCCCGGAAGAGCCGGGCGGGCATGTGCAGCCCGAACAACGTCATCGTCTCGGCTCTCCCCCGCAGCTCGGGGCCGAGGATGGACGGATCGGTCAGGGAGTGGCAGTAGACCTCGGCGGGCGGCAGTTCGGGGATCTCCCCACGCGCCGCCTGCGCGTACGCCCTCGCGAGCTGCTCTCGCCCCTCGTTGATGTGGAACGTCCCGCTGAAGGCGGCCCGCGGGTCCACCCGCGGATCCTTCAGCCGGGGCAGCCGCGACAACACCATGTTGACCTTCAGCTGCGCCCCTTCGGGCGCCGTCGCCGGCCGGCCCATCAGCCGGTCGAGCACCGCGGGCGGCAGGTTGACCAGCACGTGCCCGCCGTTCACCGTGTGCTCGCCGTCCTCCGTCACGAACGTGACCTCACCGGTCGGCGAGATGCCCGTGATCTCCGCGCCGGTCATGATCTCGGCGCCGGCCCGCCTGGCCGCCGTCTCCAGCGCCTGCGAGACCGCGCCCATGCCGCCGACGGGGACGTTCCAGTCGCCGGTTCCGTCGCCGATGACGTGGTAGAGGAAGCAGCGGTTGGCCGACAGGTCGGTGGCGGTGTCGGCGAACGTGCCGATGAGCGCGTCGGTGAGCACGACGCCGCGCACGGTGTCGTCGGCGAAACGTTCGTCCACGCTCTCGCCGATCGGCCGGGCGAACAGGTCGCGCCAGGCCTCCGCGCCCACGAGCCGCTCGATCTCGGCCGGCGCGCGCAGGGGTTCGAGCAGGGTGGGGGCGAGGACGCGGGCGACGCGCGCGGTCATGCCGTAGAAGGCCTGCCAGGCCTCGTGGTCGGACTCGCCGCCGGCGACCTCGCGGAAGGAGGCCGCCGTACGCGCGGGGTCATCGTTGTCGACGAGCAGGCCGGTGCCGCTTTTGGGCGTGTACGAGGCGTAGCGGCGTCCCCGCAGCTCCAGATCGAGCCCCAGGTCGCGGACGATCTCGCGGGGCAGGAGGCTGACGAGGTAGGAGTAGCGCGACAGGCGCACGTCGACGCCGGGGAAGGCGCGGGTGGAGATCGCCAGGCCGCCCACGTGACCGTACCGCTCAAGGACGAGCACCCGGCGTCCCGCCCGGGCCAGGTACGCCGCGGCGACCAGCCCGTTGTGCCCGCCCCCGGCCACGATCACGTCATAAGCACCCATCCACGCACCATAAGGTCCAAACCACACCATCCGTCAACGCCCGGAACGGTCAGGGACGGCTGGCGATGGCGAGCAGGTTCGCGGCGGGACCGGTGAGGGGCCGGCCGCGACGCCACACCGCGCGCAGGCTCCTGACCAGGTTCACCCCGGCCAGGGGCACCTCGACCAGCCGCCCGGTCGCCACGTCGGCCTCCACCGCGTACCCGCTGAGCACCGCCGGCGCCGCCCCCGCCTGCGCGGCCCCTTTGACCGCCGCGTTCGACCCCAGCTCCAGCCGCGGGCTGGCCTGGTGCAGGCCCTTGAACGCCAGGTCCAGCGTCTCCCGCGTCCCCGACCCCGGCTCCCGCACCACCAGCGGCGTCGCGGCCAGTTCCGCGCCCCGCAGGACCGTACGGCGCCGCGCCCACGGATGGCCGGGCGCCACCACGACCACCAGCCTGTCGGTCCCCACGACCCGGCTGTCCAGCCCTTCCGGCACGCTCGGCCCCTCGACGAACCCCAGCTCCACGTCCTCGGCCAGCACCCGTGCCGCGACGTCGGCGGAGTTGACCACGTCGAGCCCGACCGGCACGTCCGGCTCCCGGTTCTGCAGCTCGCCGAGCCACCTGGGCACGAGGTACTCGGCCACGGTCATGCTGGAGGCCACCCGCAGGTGCGCCGCCTCCGCGTGCCGTACGGCCTGGACGGCGCGCATCAGCTCCTCGGCCGCGGCGAGCACCTGGGCGGCCCAGCCCGCCACCATCCTGCCCTCGGCGGTGAGCGTGGACCCGCGCGGTGTGCGCTCGACCAGGGGGAGCCCGAGCCGGCGTTCGAGGTGGGCGACGCGCTTGCTGGCCGACGGCTGGGCGATGCCCGCCGCCTTGGCCGCCTGCCCGAGGCTGCCGAGCACGCCGACGTCCACCAGCAGCTTCAGGGAGTCAAGATCGGGCAGCGCGCTCATAGCTTCAGGCTATGGGTTCACAGGCAGGTCGCGCCTACCGGCCCCCTCACGCGCTCAGAAGACTGAGATCATGCACCTCACCCGCGGCGGCAGCCGTGGCGATCTTGCCGGGTGTCGCCGTGGCCGCCCTCGCGGTGGTGTTCGCGCTGGCCGTCAACCGGGTCGTGCCGGCGCTCAGCCCCGCGGTGGTGGCGGTGGTCGCCGGCGCGGCGCTGGCCAACGTGGCCGGGGTCGGTGAGCGGTTGAAGCCGGGCCTCGCGTTCGTCTCCAGGCGGGTGCTCCGGGTCGCGGTCGCCCTGCTGGGCCTGCAGATCGCCCTCCCCCAGGTGCTGGCGCTCGGCTGGCAGACGCTCGCCGTGGTGGCCGTGGCGACCGGGGTGACGTTCGCGGTGACGCCGCTCGCCGGCCGCAGGCTCGGCCTCACGCGCGGCGCGTCGCTCCTCGTCGCCACCGGCGTGTCCATCTGCGGCGCCGCCGCGATCGCCGCCATGCACGAGAGCACGGACGCCTCCGACGATGACGACGCCGCCGGCGCGCTCGGCGTCGTCGTCCTGTACGGCACCGCCGCCATCGCCGCGATCCCTTTGCTGGCCTCCGTCATGGGCCTGTCGTCCGCGCAGCTCGCGGTGTGGACGGGGGCGGCCGTGCACGAGGTCGCCCAGGTGGCCGCCATCGGCGCCGCCTCGGGAGTGCTCGCCACGGCCGTGACGGTCAAGCTGGGCCGCGTCCTGCTCCTCGCCCCGATGGTGGCCCTGTTCTCCGGCCGTACCCGGGACGCGGGGTCCCGCCCGCCGGTCGTGCCGCTGTTCGTGGTGGCGTTCCTGGCGATGGTCGCCCTGCGCAGCACCGGGCAGGTGCCCGCGGCGGTGACGGACACGATCCCGCAGGTCACCGGCGTGCTGATGGCGGCCGCCCTGTTCGGCCTGGGCACCGGCATCGATCTGCGAAAACTACTCAAAGGCGGACGGATCGTGCTGCTCGGCGGCATCGCCACGGCCGTCATCACCGCCGTCTCACTGGCCGGAACGGCGCTCCTCGTGTGATCCTCAGGTGGGACGGCTTCAGCGTCGCGCCCGGCTTGGAACAAATACCGTAAAGTACCCCGTTCAGGGTATGCCGGGCAGGATCACTCAGGGAGCACGAAACTCACCATGCGCAGCGCCACCGACTCCGTTCTCCAGCCTTCCGACGAGGTCGTCGAGGCCATGGCCGGCGGCGCACCGGTCGTGGCGCTGGAGTCCACGATCATCTCCCACGGGCTGCCGCAACCGCGCAACCTCGAGGTGGCCCGGGAGCTGGAGGGAATCGTCCGCGCCGCGGGCGCCGTGCCCGCCACGATCGCCGTGCTCGACGGCGTGCCGCGCATCGGGCTGAACGAGGTGGAGCTGGAGCGTATAGCGACGGAGTCGGGCCTGCGCAAGCTGGGGCAACGCGACCTGCCCTTGGCGGCGGCGCTGAAGGCGAGCGGCGCCACCACGGTGTCGGCCACGTCGTTCCTCGCCGCCCGCGCCGGCATCCGCGTCTTCGCCACCGGCGGCCTGGGCGGCGTGCACCGGGGATGGACGGACGACCAGGACGAGTCCGCCGACCTCGACACACTCGCCCGTACGCGCATCACGGTCGTCTGCGCGGGCGTCAAGTCGATCCTCGACGTGCCCGCGACGCTGCAGCGCCTGGAGACCAGGGGCGTGACGGTGGCCGGCTACCGTACGGACACCTTCCCCGGCTTCTACCTGCACTCCTCCGGCCAGCCGATCGACTGGCGCATCGAGTCGCCCGGCGAGGCCGCGGCCGTCATGCGCGGCCAGGACGCGCTCGGCGGCCAGGAGAGCGCGTTCATCGTGGCCAACCCCGTGCCCGAGGACCAGCAACTCGACCCCGCGCTGCACGACCGCGTGCTGGCCGAGGCGCTGGCCGCGGCCGAGCGCGACGGCGTCAAGGGGCAGGCCATCACCCCGTTCCTGCTCGGTTATCTCGTGGACGGCACCGGCGGCGCCTCCCTCGAGGCCAACCTGGCCGCCGTACGAGGAAACACCGCGCTCGCCGCCCGGATCGCCCTCGCCTGGGCACAACCGTGACGGGCGAGGCTCTCCTGGTCATCGGCGACGTCGTCACCGATGTGGTGGCGTTGCACGGTTCGCCGGTCATGACCGGCAGCGACACGGCCGCCGACATCGTGCTGCGGCCCGGCGGTTCCGGCGCGAACACCGCCGCCTGGGCCGCCTGCCTGGGCGCCGACGTGCGACTGCTGGCCAAGCTGGGCTACGACAGCAGCGAATGGCACACGACCGAACTGCTCAATACGGGCGTACGCCCCCACTTCTCCGTAGACCCCGAGCACCCGACCGCCGTCGTGATCGCGATGGTGGACAAGAGCGGTGAACGCTCGATGCTCACCAACCGCGGCGCCGGCGGCCTGATCTCCGACGCCGACTGGGACCCCGCCCTGCTCGACGGCGTCGGCCGGCTCCATGTGTCGGGGTACATCCTCTTCGCAGAAGGCGGGCTCCGGCTGGCCAGGCGCGCCATGGCGGAGGCGGCGGCCAGAGGCGTCGCGATCAGCGTCGACCCGGCCTCCACGGGACCGCTGCGCGAGTTCGGCGTGGAACGGTTCATCCGGGAAACCGCCGCGGCCGGCCTGATCATCCCGAATCTTGACGAGGCCCTGATTCTCAGTGGCGCCCCAACAGCGGAGCGTGCCGCCGTACTCTTGAGTGAGACGTACGGCACAGCGGTCGTGAAACTGGGAGCGGAGGGAGCGCTGGCCGCCGTCGACGGTGCAGTGGTCGCGACGGCGGCGGGCGTGCCCACCGAAGTCGTCGACTCGACCGGGGCAGGTGACGCGTTCGCCGCGGGGTTCCTCGCGGCGACTTTAGACGGTGCGGCGGAAGGGGCCGCGCTGGAGGCCGGTTGCCGCGCGGGGGCCGAGTGTGTGGCCCACGTGGGCGGTCGGCCACGGTACGGTTTGGATCTGCACCGCCTTTACCCTATTCACACTGATTGATAGCTTGCCGCGTAGGCTGCACCATTAGCCACATCATTACGGGCAGCACCATGCGGCTCACTGGGGAGGATAAGGTCCGCCGATGGATGTCGAGTCATCGATCTGCCTGAGCGACCTAGTCCCTGCGCTGCGCTGGAGCCGTCCGCAGCAGGTGGCCGAGGCGCTCGGCGACCCGCGCCTGCCCGCCGGGTGGTGGTCCTCCCTGGCGCTGTCTAAGGCGCTCGGCACGGCGGGTCTCGACTGGATCTGCGAGCGGCTGGCCCGGCTGGCGACCTCCCGCTGGGACCACCTGCCGCTGTGCGACCTGCTGCCCGCGCTGACGGTGCACCACATCGACCCGTCGCTGCCCGGCTGGCCCGAGGCCACCCGTACGGCGATCACCGGGCTCGGCGGCTGGCAGCGGCTGCGCCGCCTGTCCCCCAGCGACCTGTCCACCCCGTCGGCCACGCCCGAAGTGGTGGTCGGGTCCGTCTTCCGCGAGATCCTCGGCCGCATCCCGGCCCAGCGCGAGCCGGTGCCCGCGGCGCGGGGGAGCCATCCGGAGGTCACCCGCCCGCTCCATGTCGGCGCGGCGACCGGTCTGTCGTCCAGAAGCACCGGCTCCTTCCCCGCCCAGCCGGAGGGCGCACCGCAGTCCCAGCCCGGCACCGGGCAACCCGCACCCGCCCAGCCCGGCGCACCGCAACCCGCGGCCGCCCAACCCGGCGGCCCGCAACCCGCGCCCGTCCAGCCGGGCGCACCGCAGCCTGGGCCCGTCCAGCCGGGGGCACCGCAAGCGCCGGTCCAGCCGGGGGCGCCGCAGCCCGCAGCCGCACAGTCCGGCGCCCCCCAACCCGGAGGGGCGCAGCCCGGCACACCGCAACCCGCCGGAGCCCAGCCGGGCGCGCCGCAAGCCGCGGCAGCCCGGTCAGGCCCTCCCGGCCAGCCCGGTCAACCTGGCCCAACCGGTCAACCCGGCCAAACCGGCCAGGCTGGGGCGCCGCAGGCCGCGGGTTCGCAGGGCGCCGCCGGGCAGCCCGCTCCGCACGAGGGCGCCGCTCCCTCCGCGCCCCCGCAGACCGGCATGTTCGTCGCCCAGAGCCCCGCCAAACCGGACGCCGGCGCACAGCCGCCGTCCACCGGCCCGTCCACCGGCCCGTCCACCGGCCCGTCCACCGGCCCATCCACTGCGCCGTCCACTGCGCCGTCCACTGGGCCGTTCGCGAGCCCGGCCGAGGGGCTCTCGCAGCCGCAAACGGGTACCTTCGCCGCGCAACCGCCCGAACGCGCATCCGGCCCGCAGAGCGGCGCCTTCGCCGCTCAATCGGACGGCCCGCTGCCGGCCCCGCCGGAAGGCCACCGGCCAGGGGCGGGAGTCCCGCCGTCGGAGGGCCGTCAGACGGGTTCGTTCCCCGCGCAGCCGGAGGGCGGCCGGGATCGCCACACGGGTTCCTTCGCCGCTCAGCCGCCCGAACGCGGGTCCGGCCCGCAGAGCGGCGCCTTCGCCGCACAACCGGACGGCCGCCAGACGGGGTCGCTCCCCGCCCAGCCCCAGAGCGGCGGCCCGCGCCAGGGCCCGGCGGGCGAGGGCCTGCCCCAGCGCCCGGCCTCCGGGCAGTCCGAACGCCTCCCGCAACGCCCCGGAGGCCCGGCGCCCGGACGCCAGGACACCGGGTCGCTGCCCGGCATGCCCGGCTCGGGTCCCCAAACAGGCTCGATGCCCGCCGTCCCCGGCTCCGGCCCGCACACCGGCTCGACGCCCGCCGTCCCCGGCTCCGGCCCGCACACCGGCTCGACGCCCGCCGTCCCCGGCGCGGCGCCCTCCGACACCGACCACGCGATGGTGCGGGTCGTGGACAGCCTGTTCCGCAGCCTCGACAAGCTGGAGTTGGCGGTGGCCGTGCACCGGCTGTTCGCCGAGGACCCGGTCAGCCTGCGTACGCTCGCCCACAAGCTGCTGGTGGACAGGGACGCGCTCTCGCAGGCCCAGCGCACGGCGGAGGAACGGGTCCTGCACTGGCTGCGTTCCTCCGAGTCGGCGCCCGTCACCGGCCACATGTTCCGGCTGACCGAGTGGCTCGGCGCGGCGGCCACCGAGGACCAGCTCATCGGCGCCGACCCGGCCCATCCGGTCACCGTCCCGTCGCTGCGCACCCCGCTCTGGCGCGTGCTCGTGACGCTCATGCCCGACCGCCGCCTCCAGGACGGCTGGCTGGTGGTCGGCGACCTGCACGGCCTTCAGCGCCGTACGCGCCAGCTGCTGGCCTCCAGCCCGCCCGACGCCGACGTCGTGGAGCTGATGGCCGAGCTGGGCATCCGCGCCCACTCGGCCAAGGCATGGCTCGACGCCCTGCCCCCTGAGACGAGCGCCAACCCGGCCGCAGCGCAGGCGCCCGCCCAGCC
>NZ_SMLD01000166.1:0-20206 GCF_004352805.1 Nonomuraea mesophila | reverse complement strand
GCCCACCCGCCGGGCCGGAGGGCCTCACCTGTGACGGATCGGCGGTGCGCGGCACGCTGGCGCAGGTGCTCAGCGGCATGGAGGCCGGCGTGCTGGTGGCCCCCGCGCGCAACGGCGACGGCTCGGTCCTCGTAGCCGTCGACCTGACGGGGCCGGGTGTGACCAGGACGGCGCTGGAGACGCTCGACCCCACGCGCGGCCAGGCCCGCATGGAACTGGACGGAGCGACGGCGCGGGTGCTCGGGCCGCCCCCGGACATCGGCGACCTGCTGTGCGTGGCGCTGGCCGCCGAGCAGCTGGGCGTGATGCGGGCCGCGCTCGACGCCATCGTCGCCTACGCCAAGGTCCGCGTCGCCTTCGGCCGCTACATCGGCTCCTACCAGGGGGTCAAGCACAAGCTCGCCGACATGCACGCCAAGCTCGAACAGGCCGAGTCCATCGTGCGCTACGCCGCGTGGGCCGCCGACGAGTCGCCGGACGACCTGCCGGAGGCCGCCGCCCTGGCCCAGGCGTACGTCGGCCGCGCCTGCTTCGAGGTGGCCCGCGACCACCTGCTGCTGCACGGCGGCATCGGCTACACCTGGGAGCACGACGCCCACCTGTTCTACAAGCGGGCCAAGGCGGACGAAGTGCTGATGGGGCCGCCGCGCGTCCACCGTGCCCGCCTCGCCGCCCTGCTGGAGTTGTGATGGACGTCAGCGCGCTGCCCGGCTTCTACGCCATCGCCGCCGCCGAACCCGGCCGCCCGGCGCTGATCGACGCCGACGGCACCCGAACGTCGTACGGCGAGCTGCTCGCCCTGGTCAACCAGGTCTCCCACGGGCTGCGAGCGCGCGGCCTGCGCACCGGCGACGTGGTCGCGGGCGTGCTGCCCAACGGGATCGACCAGGTCGTCATGGTCATGGCCACCTGGCAGATCGGGCTCTACTACGTGCCGATCAACTGGCATCTGACGGAGTCCGAGGTGGCGTACATCCTGGCCGACTGCGACGCCAGGGTGGTCGTCACCGGTGCCGGCCACGCGGTGCCCGGCGGGGAGATCGGCACGGCCGGGCTGGCCGAAGGGCAGCCCGCCCACGCGCCCGCGGAACGGACCGCCGGGGCGGTGATGTGGTACACGTCCGGCACCACCGGCGTCCCCAAGGGCGTGCAGCGGCCGCTGCCCGGCGCCGCGCCCGAGGACGTCGTGCCGCTGTACGTGTGGTTCCTCGGCGAGGTCGTCGACCTCGCTCCCGGAGCGGAGACCCATCTGGTCACCTCGCCGATGTACCACTCCGCGCCGTGCGCGCACACGCAGTTCGCGCTGCACCTCGGGCACACCGTGGTGATCGCGCCCAAGTTCGACCCCGAGGTCATCCTGCAGCTCATCGAGCGGCACCGCGTCTCCAACGCGATGATGGTGCCGACCATGTTCCATCGCATGCTGCGCCTGCCCGAGGAGGCCAGGCGCCGCTACGACCTGTCGAGCCTGCGCCAGGTCGTGCACACCGCCGCCGCCTGCCCCGTCACGGTCAAGCAGCAGATCATGGACTGGTGGGGGCCGGTGCTCTACGAGTACTACGGTTCCACCGAGTCGACGATCGCGTTCTCCGTCAAGCCGCACGACTGGCTGGCCAGGCCCGGCACCGTGGGCAGGCCCGCGCCCGGGTTCGAAGCCAGGATCTTCGACGACAAGGGCGGGGAGCTGCCGCCGGGCGAGCCGGGCCTGATCCACCTCAAGTCCTCCATGGGCTCGTTCGAGTACCGCAAGGACCCGGGGAAGACGGCCGCGAGCATGCTGGGGGACTGGTACGCGCCGGGCGACATCGGGTTCATGGACGACGACGGCTACCTGTTCCTGTGCGACCGGCGTACCGATCTGATCGTCTCGGGCGGGGTGAACATCTACCCCGCCGAGATCGAGGCCGCGCTGCTCGACCATCCGGCGGTGGCCGACGTGGCCGTCATCGGGGTGCCCGACGAGGAGTGGGGCCACACGGTGGTGGCCCTCGTCCAGCCGGCCGCCGGGGCCACGCCGGGCACCGGGCTCACCGCCGAGCTGCTGGCGCACTGCGGGCCGCGCATCGCCAGGTTCAAGCATCCGCGGGTGATCGAATACCGCTCCGAGCTGCCGCGCACCCCCACGGGCAAGCTGTCGCGGTCGAAGGTGCGCGCGGCCTACCTCGCCGCGGCCGGGAACACCAGCTCCTCCGAATAACGCCCGTCGCCCAGGTAGAAGGTGGTCGACATCGTCCGGTCCGCGGTGTCGAAGACGGTGCTCCACAACGTGCGGAACGGCTCGGCCGGATCCTCGGCCGGCCGGACCGCCCGCAGGTTGTCGCGCAGATCCTGCGGTGACTGGGTGACGCCCTTGCTGCGCTCGTACAACGTGCGCAGCCGTTCGTACGTGCCGAAACTTGACTCGTTGTCGGCGGGCAGGTTCATCGGGTCGGGGTTGCGGTGCAGCAGGTGGTTGGTGACGCACAGCGGCCCGTCGCCGAACTCGATGATGTGCTCGCTGCCGTCCTTGCCGCGCTCCCACACGAACGCCTGCCCGTGCGCGTCGGCCACCAGGTAGTGCAGGGGGGTGCCGTAGTCGTACTGCTTGGCCAGCAGCAGCGCCTGCTTGGCCTGGTCGGCGTTCTCGCAGGTGTCGAGCAGGAACCTGGGCAGCTGCACGCTGCCCACGCCGACCTGCGGCGAGGTGTGCTCCGGCGGCTCGGCGGTCTCGAAGTCGGCGATCAGCAGCATGACCGCGAGCCCGGCCGAGTTGATGCCGTCCATGCAGCCGTCGAGATCCGTCATGGTGATGACGGCCGACGACAGTCCCTCGTCGGGAATCGTGGTGATCACATAGGGGCGCGAGGCCATGGGCAGCTCGCCGGGCGTCGGCGCCGAGCCCATGATCTCGCTGGTGGTCAGGCGGAAGAAGTCGTAGTTGCGGCCGACCCGGCCGTGGCCGTCGGTGGATCCCTGCGGCGGCACCCACAGGGCCGAGCAGCCGGAGCCCCCGGGCATCACGCTGAGGCAGTCGAGGGCCAGCTCGTCCTGGTCGGGGTCGAGCCCGAGGGCCGCCGCCGCGCCGTCCATGCGGGCGTCGTGCTGCGGCCAGTGCCGCTCGAACCAGACCCTGCGGGCCCGGTTGACCTCGGGCGTGGCCGGCATGGGGGACCAGCCGAGCCTGCGGGCCTCCTCGGTCAGTGCTTGGCCGATCTTGAACTGGCTGCCGGTGAGAGTGAGGTGGCGGACGAGCTGGAAGTCGAGGGTGCCGCCCGCGACCTGCGTCAAGTTCTTCATGACGGCAGCCTCGCCGTACCCGCTGACCGATGCCTTACCGCCCGCTGACGGCCCGCCGGTAGCGCTCGGACAGCCGCAGCACGTGCTCGGCCAGTTCGGGCGGGTCCAGTACCTCGAAGTCGACCCCGAGGAATCCGACCCACACCGCCATCTTGTGCGGGTCGTCACCCCGCAACTCGATCCTGCACGTGGCGTCGTCGACCGGCTCGACCTCCAGCCCCAGCCGCATGCCCCGGATCTGCTCGACGGGGGCATGCAGCAGCACCGTCGCGCGGAACCGCCACATGGCCGTGTTGACGCCCTTCTCGACGTACGCCGCCACGTCGCCGTCCTCCGGCGGCTCGCGCGGGGTGAACCGGGGCCCGCCGGGCGTGCGCGGGCGCATCCGGTCGGCCCGGAACGTACGCCAGTCCTCCCGCTCGACGTCGTAGGCCACGAGATACCAGCGGCCCCGACGGTGGACCAGGCGGTGCGGTTCCACGTCACGCGCGCTGGAGGAGCCGTCGTGCCCGGTGTAGTCGAAGCGCAGCCGCTCGTGGTCGCGGGCGGCGTTCGCGATCGTGGTGAGCACCTCGGGGGAGACCATGGTCTGCGCGGGGCCGGGGATCTGCACGGTGTAGGCGTTGAGGGCGCCGACCCGGCGGCGCAGCCGGGACGGCAGCACCTGCTCCAGCTTGGCCAGGGCGCGCACCGAGCTCTCCTCGATGCCCTCGACGCCGCCGCCCGCCGCCCTGCCGAGCCCCACCGCGACCGCCACGGCCTCCTCGTCGTCGAGCAGCAGCGGGGGCAGCGCGGCCCCGGCGCCCAGGCGGTAGCCGCCCGCCACCCCCGGCGTGGCGTGTACCGGGTAGCCGAGCGTGCGCAGCCGTTCGACGTCGTTGCGGATCGTCCTGGTCGAGACCCCGAGCCGGGCGGACAGCTCGGGGCCCGACCACTCCCTGTGGGCTTGGAGCAGGGACAGCAGCCTGAGCAGGCGGGCCGAGGTTTCCAGCATGCGACCAGTGTGACGGCTGTCGCGGAAGGCCCGCTTCCGCGACAGTTCTCGTCAGCCGCCGAACAGCGTCTGAGCCTGCTGGATGACGACCAGCACGGTCAGCGTCCCGAAGAAGGCGACCGACCAGATCAGCGCACCCAGCCGGTAGGAGCGCACCTTGATGGCGTCGGGCAGCGAGCGCCGGTTGAGCACGATCAGCAGGATCGAGTAGACGAACATCATCACGGCGGCGAAGCAGGCCGAGAACACCAGCAGGATGAGCGGCTGGTCGAAGCCCAGCAGCAGGATGCCGATGCCGATCAGCGCGATCGCCCAGACGGTGACGAAGTAGATCTTGTTCTCGGACGCGGACGACTTGCTCAGGTAGACGGTCTTGATCGTGTCTGCCGCCAGCCGCGAGGTGTAGTCGACGATGCCCATGGCCGCCGCGAACAGGGCCAGCGCCCCGATCACCCAGAACAGCACGCCGAACCAGGTGCCCACGGTCTCCTGCAGCACCTGCCCCTCGACGCGCAGGAACTCGATGCTGTTCTCCAGGCCCGACCGGCCGAACACGGTGGAGTAGGCCAGCATCGACATGAGCGCGATCGTCACGAACGTCACCAGGCCGAACGTCCACGCCTGCTCCAGGTTGGCGAAGCGCCACCACGCCCGCCACCGCGCGAGGTTCTCCTTGGTGGGCGCGAACTGGAAGCCCGTCGACGCCGCCGCCTCCTCCTGCCCGGTGACCGGGCTGACCAGGCGGGGCACGTACAGGCCCATGCCGAAGCCCTTGTCGCGGATCCAGTTGCTCTGGCACAGGTTCTGGCCGCCGCCCGCGCCGGCGTAGGCGATGGCGCCCATCAGGACGGCGAAGTCGAGCGGTGGCACGGGGAACTGGGCGCCGACGGTCAGGCCCTTGCCCAGCTGCACCCAGCTGTCGGCGGTGATCGCGACGATGATCGCGACCACGATCAGGATCACCACCAGGGCGACCTTGGCGAAGATCACCCGTTCGAGCGCGATGTAGATCACCGGAGCCAGCGTCAGCCCGAAGGCGATCAGCAGCAACAGCCCGATGGCGATCCAGCGTACGGCGCCCTCGCCCGCTCCGGTCAGGTAGGTCACCATGGTCGCGGACGTGGTCACCCAGCCCGGCCAGAGGTTGGAGGCGAGCGTCATCAGCACGAAGACCAGGCCCCAGTGTTTCCACATCCGGCTGAAACCGGTCAGCGCGGTCTCGCCGGTGGCCAGCGTGTAGCGCTCGATCTCCATGTTCAGGAACCACTGCGTGATGATCCCGATGGCCGCTCCCCAGATGAAGACGAGCCCGACCTGGGAGGCGATGTACGGCCAGAGGATGAACTCGCCCGATGCCAGCCCCACTCCCGCGCCGACCAGGCCCGGGCCGATGAAGCGCCAGGTCGCTCGAGGGGGTTCGGGCAGGTCGCGGACGGTGACAGGGGGTAGGACTCGCGCAGGAACGGTGGGGGTGAACTCCGCCATGCGGATCTCCTTTTCGGCGTACTTACCCGCCACATTACAGAGCGGCGAAACCCCCGTGGAATAGCCGATGTCCCGTCACCACGTACTCTCCATGATTCGTCAATGTGACGACATGCCCGCCGGCGTCCAGCAGCCCTCCGAGTACTTCGCGCATGGCCGCCCGCCAGGCCCGCGCCGCCGCCGGGTCCTCCCGCCGCAGCCGCTCGACGTCGGGTGGCGTGCCCACCAGAACCACGTCCGCCTCGGACGTTCCGACGACCGGCCCGCCGTCCTCGCCTGACTTCAGCAGGACGGGGCAGGTCGCGACGCCGGGCTCGGGGGAGCCGCCGGCGGCCTCGCGGACGGGCCAGACGGCCAGGACGCGGTCGGAGGCGTCCCCTTCGTTGATGGCGTCGGCCATTTCGCCGTAAAAATTTAGCAAATAACGTTCGATCCGCGCGCCCAGCTTCACCAGATTGAAATGCGCATTACGCCGTACGAGCGGATCGAACGTCCAGGTGATGGTGTCGAGGCCGTTCTTTCCGCACCATTCCCGCTGGTGGGTCTTGAGCGCGTACCCGATGCCCCGGCCCGTCACGGCCGCCCCGGTCACGTGCGAGTGCAGCGACCGCCCCGCTCCGCGGAACCCCACGGAGGCGCCGACCAGCCGGTCGCCCTCGAACGCCCCGGCCACGTAGTTGCCCGTGTGCGCGAAGCCGGCCATCAGCTCCACGGTCGCGGACACGTTGCGCGGCTCCGGGTGCCAGATGCCGTCGAAGAGCTCGTAGACCTGCTCGAACTCCGCGATCTCGCGCAACTCCCTGATCTCCATGCCGGTCCTCGCCGTCGCCTCGCCGTGTCCGTCGTGTCTGCTATGTCCCGTCACCTCCTATTCAGCCACGACGCCCCGGCGCGGCGGCGAGCCGGGGCTCCCCGTGTCTCAGCGGACCGCCTCGATGAGCGCCCGCAACAGCGCGGCCCGCCGGGGCATCTCGGCGACGACGACGTGCTCGTGGTCGGCGTGCGCCCCGCCGCCCACCGCGCCGAGCCCGTCGAGCGTGGGACAGCCTGCCCCCGCCGTGAAGTTGCCGTCGGAGGCGCCGCCCACCGACGCCGAGGTCAGCGGGCCCACCCCGAGATCCGCCGCCAGCTTCTGGGCCAGCGCGTAGAGCGAGGCCGACATCGTGCTTTCGAGCGGCGGCCGGTTGGGACCGCCGAGGATCTCCAGGCGGGTGCCGGGCAGCACCGGCCGGAGCGCCCGGACGGCGGCGTCGACCCGCTCCTGCTCGTCGACCTCGGCCACCCGCACGTCCACCCCGACGGACGCCTCGGCCGGGACGGTGTTGAGCGACGTGCCGCCCGACAACACCGTGGGCGTGACCGTGGTCGCGCCCGCGCCCAGGCCGGCGATGGCGAGGATCTGGTGGGCCAGCTCGATGCCCGCGTTCGCCCCCTTCTCGGGCTCCAGCCCGGCGTGCGCCGCCCTGCCGTGCACGTGGACGGTGTAGAGCGAGGTGCCCTTGCGCGCCGTCTTCAGCGCCCCGCCGTCCGCGCTCGCCTCCATGACGAAGGTGGCGGCCAGGCCGCGCGCGGTGTCCTCGATCAACCGGGACGAGGTCAGCGAGCCGACCTCCTCGTCACCGGTGACCAGCAGCGTGACGCCGTCGAGCGAGTCCAGACCCGCGAGGGCGTGGAACGTCTGCACCAGCCCCGCCTTCATGTCGAACACCCCCGGCCCGCGCGCCACGCCGTCCACCACCGACCAGGGGTGGGTGGCGAGCGAGCCGGTCGGCCAGACGGTGTCGTGGTGGCCGAGCAGCAGCACCTTGGGGGTGCCGAACGTCCAGCGCAGGTGCGTGACGCCGTCGAGCACCAGGAACTCCGGCTCGGCGCCGAGATGACGGGTTCCCATCGCGGCCACGACCTCCGCGCTGCGGGCGACCGCGGCCAGGTCGCTGGAGAACGACTCGCACAGGACGAGTTCCTCGAGGTCCTCGATCATGCCAGCAGCTCCCCGAGGAAACGGTGCACGTTACCGCCGATGATCTTCATGACGTCCTTCTCCGGCAGGCCGCGGGCGAGCAGGCCCTCGGTGACCATGGGCAGCCCCGACGGCCCCGTCAGGCCGGGGATCGCGGCCTTCGGGTCGACGCCGCGGTAGTTGAGGCCCTCGCAGCACGGCCGCGTCAGGTCGGACATCACCTCATGGACGAAGTCGGGGCCGAGGCCGACGTGGTCGACCCCGGCCACCTCCGTGATGTGCTCGATGTGGTCGAGCAGGCGGTCGAGCGTCATGTCCTCCGGGCGTTCGGCCAGGAAGGGCGCGAAGAAGTTGACGCAGATGACGCCGCCGGTGGCGGCCACGCCGCGGAGCTGGTCGTCGGTGAGGTTGCGGTGGTGGTCGCGCAGGGCGCGGGCCGAGGAGTGGGTGGCCAGCAGGGGTTTCGTGGCCAGCTCCAGTACGTGCGCCACGCCGGAGGCCCCCAGGTGGGAGACGTCGAAGACCATGCCGAGCCGCTCCATCTCCCGCAGGGCGGCGACGCCGTGGGAGGTCAGCCCGCTGCCGGTGGCGTCCTCGCCGCTGCCGTCGGCCAGCGGCGTGCGGCCGAAGTGCGCGATCGAGGCCACCCGCACACCCAGGCGGTGCACGGTCGAGATCAGCTCGACGTCGGCGTCGAGGCCGGGCATGCTCTCCAGTGCGAGCACGAGGGCGATGGTGCCGTCGTCGAGCGCCCGGTCGATCTCGGCCGCGTCACGGCAGAGCCGTACATGCTCCGGGTTGCCCTCGGCCAGCACGTGCGCGCACTCGATCATCCGCAGCGTATGTCGCAGCGCGCCCTCAGGACGGTAGTCGTCCTCGATGAACACCGGCAGGATCTGCAGGTTGACGCCGCCCTCGACCAGTTGCGGCAGCCACCGCTCGCGGAAGAAGGCCGCCCACTGCCCTGGCGGGCGGGCCGTGACGGCCATGAGCAGGTCGTTGTGAGTGTCGGCCACGACAGCACGCTGGTGCAGGGGAGACGTCATGTTCCGGACGTTATCGTGCGAGCAGGGCCGCTCCAATGTGCCAGCGCCCGAACGGCGGGCTCATCGTTCGTACGTCACCATCAGGACGCCCGGATGGGGGAGCGCGCCCGATCCGCCCGCCTGGGAGCGCGCCCCCGGCCGCCCGCATGGGGGAGCGCGCCGTCGCAGCGCGTGGGCTCAGGACGACCCGGCGGGCCGGTAGGCGGGGATCGGCGGCCTGGCCGTCAGTCTGCGGTAGAGGGTCGTGGGGCCGGGCCAGTTGTTCGTGACGCGGCCTTCGGCGGTTTTGTACCAGCTCTGGCAGCCGCCGCCCCACACCATCCGCTCCATCGCCGCGTCGAGCCGCCGGCGCCAGGCGGCCATCGCCTCGGGCCGCACCTCGATCGGGCCGTTCAGCGACAGGTGCGGCAGGCAGGCCATGATGTGGTCGACCTGGCATTCGAGCATGAAGACGATGGAGTTGTGCCCGAGGTTGGTGTTGGGGCCGTACAGGAGGAACATGTTCGGGAAACGGGGCACGGAGATGCCTAAATAGGCTTCGGCGCCGTCCTTCCACTGCTCTGCCAGCGTGAGTCCGTCGCGCCCGACGATCTCCATCGGGGCGAGGAACTCGGTGCTCAGGAAGCCGGTGGCATAGACGATGGTGTCGGCCTCGCGCAGGCCCCCGGTGGTCTCGACTCCCTTCGGCGTGACGCGGACGATCCTGTCGGTCACGACGTCGACGTTCGGCCTGGTCAGCGCCGGGTAGAAGGAGCTGTCGATGATCACCCGCTTGCAGCCGGGCGGATAGGAGGGCGTCAACGCGGCCCGCAGCGCCGGGTCGGGCACCTGGTCGCGCAGGTGCCGCAGCGCGCGCTTCCTGAGCAGGTCGGCGCTCCAGCCCTGGGCGAGTGCCGGGTAGAGGGTGGTCTCGGCGTAGCGGTAGATCCACTCCCGGTAGGCCCGCTGCAGGCCCGGCACCAGGCGGAAGGCCAGCCGGACCGGTCGGCCGAACGTGGCGTCCGGCTTGGGGATCACCCAGTTGGGCGTGCGCTGGTAGACGTCGAGGTGCTCGGCCTGCTCGGCGACGCGCGAGATGAGCTGGGCGGCCGACGAGCCGTTCCCGATGACGGCGACCCGCCTGCCGGCGAGATCGTGGTCGTGGTTCCATCGGGCGGAGTGGAAGGAGACGCCCTCGAAATCCGCCATGCCGGGAATGTCGGGGAGGCGGGGGCGGTTGAGCTGGCCCACGCTCATGACCACCACGTCGAACGCCTCGGTGTGCTCCTCGCCGCCTCCCGCAGGGGCCGTGGTGACCTGCCAGCGTGCGCCGTCGAAGGCGGCTCGGCGGACCTCGGTGTTGGGGCGGATTCTTCGCCTGACGTCGTATTTATCGGCGCAATGTTCTAAATAGGCGAGGATTTCGGGTTGTTCGGGGTAGCGGCGGGTCCAGCTCGCGTACTTCTCGAACGAGTACGAGTACAGGTGCGAAGGGATGTCGCAGCCCGCCCCCGGATAGCTGTTGTCCCGCCAGGTGCCGCCCAGAGCGCCGGCCCTCTCGAAGACCGTGTAGGACCGGATGCCGGCCCGTTGAAGCTGGATCGCCATGCACAGTCCGCCGAAGCCCGCCCCAATGATCGCGACGCTGGGTGCCATGCCGTCCTCCGCGAGGTCAGGATCCACTTACAGTACGCCGGGCTCGCGTTCCCGCAACAGCCCTTGTCACGCGCGCCCGGCACGTGCGCGGCCACCCCCCGGGTTCACCGGTAGTCTGCCCAGGTGGCTGCTGTGACGTTGACGAACGTGATCGAGGTGCTCGAGGCGGCCTACCCGCCCGCCCGAGCCGAATCGTGGGATGCGGTGGGGCTGGTCAGCGGTGATCCCGACCAGCCTGTGCGGCGGGTGCTGCTCGCCGTCGATCCCGTCGCCGCCGTGGCCGAGGAGGCCCTGGAGTGGCAGGCCGACTTGATCGTCACCCACCACCCGCTCTACTTGCGCGGCACCACGAGCGTGGCCACGACCACGCCGAAGGGCCGCCTGATCCACACCCTCATCAAGGACGACGTCGCCCTCTACACCGCCCACACCAACGCCGACGTCGCCAACCCCGGCGTGTCCGACGCGCTGGCCAGGGCCGTGGGGCTCACCGGCGACCTGGTGCCGCTCCAGCCGTTCCCCGACGACCCGTGGCGCGGGCTGGGCCGCATCGGTGAGACGGCGGGGGAGACGACGCTGGAGGAGTTCGCGGAGCGGGCGGCCGAGGGGCTGCCGCGCACGTCGTGGGGGATCCGGGTGGCGGGCGACCCGTCGCGCCGCGTCACGCGCGTGGCGGTCAGCGGGGGAGCGGGCGACTCGCTCCTCGGCGCGGCCAGGGCCGCGGGCGTCGACGTCTTCCTGACGGCCGATCTGCGCCACCATCCGGCCAGCGAGTTCATGGAGGCGGGCGGGCCCGCGCTCATCGACGCCGCGCACTGGGCCACCGAGTGGCCCTGGCTCGACAGCGCGGCGTCCATCCTGCACGCGAGTGGCGTTAACGTGGAAACGCGTGTCTCCGCCACGGTCACCGATGCTTGGACAAGAGGATATTGATCATGAAAGCAGCCCCTGAGGCCCAGAAGCGCCTGCTCGACCTGGCTGAGCTCGACTCCGTGATCGACCGGCTGGCACACCGCCGCCGCACCCTGCCGGAGCTCGCCGAGATCGACGAGCGTTCCAAGTCCTACGCCCGGCTCTCGACCCAGGTGATCGAGGCCGAGACCGAGGCGAGCGACCTGACCCGCGAGCAGACCAAGGCCGAGGCCGACGTCGACGCCGTGCGCACGCGGGCCGAACGCGACCGGAAGCGCCTCGACTCCGGCGCCGTCTCCTCCCCGCGCGACCTGGCCGGCCTCCAGTCCGAGATCGCCTCGCTGCAGAAGCGCCAGGGCGACCTGGAGGAGATCGTGCTGGAGATCATGGAACGCAAGGAGGCCGCCGACACCAAGGTCACCGACCTGGTGCGGCAGCGCGACCAGGCCGGTGCCGAACTCTCCGCCGCCGAGGGCCGCCGCGACGCCTCGTTCACCGAGATCGACAAGGAGGCGGCCGAGGTGCAGGGCCGCCGCACCGCCCTCGCCGGTGAGCTTCCCGCCGACCTGCTCGCCCTCTACGAGAAGCTGAGAGCCCAGTACGGCGTGGGCGCCGCCATGCTGCGCGGCGGCCGATGCCAGGGATGCAAGGTGGCGCTGTCCATCGCCGAGATGAACAGCATCAAGGCCGCCCCGCACGACGAGGTGCTCCGCTGCGACGAGTGCCGCCGCATCCTCGTCCGCACACCAGAGTCGGGCCTGTGACCTCCTACATCGTCGAGGCCGACGGCGGCTCGCGCGGCAACCCCGGACCCGCGGGCTACGGCGCCGTCGTCAAGGACGCCTCCGACGGCCAGGTGCTGGCGGAGGCGGCCGAGGCGATCGGCGTCACCACCAACAACGTCGCCGAATACCGAGGGCTGATCGCGGGGCTCACGGCGGTGCTCGACGTGGCCGGCGACGGGGCCTCGGTGGCCGTACGCATGGACTCGAAGCTGGTCGTCGAGCAGATGGCCGGCCGCTGGAAGATCAAGAACGAGGGGCTGCGCCCGCTGGCCCTGGAGGCGGGGTCGCTGGCGCGGCGGCTGCGGGTGACGGAGTGGACCTGGATCCCCCGCGAACGCAACAAGCACGCCGACCGCCTGGCCAACGAGGCCATGGACGCCGCCGCCCAAGGCCTGCCCTGGAAGGCGGGCGACACCTCCGCCCCGGACGCGGACATACCGTCCCCTGACACCTGGGAGAACGGCAGCGCAGCACCGCACACGGAAAACGGCGGTGCAGGACCGCGTGCGGCAGACGGCGGCACGGGACCGCGTGCGGTGGACATGCGGGGCCGGGGGGCGGCGCGGTCGGTGGCGGGGCAGACGGACCTTCTGGATGGGGGCGACATTTCCGAAATGTCAGCCCCAACCGCCTCCATCGCCACCGCCCAGCGGCTCGGCAAGAACGCCGGCTGGGTCGCGCCCACCAAGGTGGCGACCTCGCTGCTCCTCCTCAGGCACGGCGAGACCGAGCTGTCCCTGGAGCGCAGGTTCTCGGGCCGCGGCGACGCCGAGCTCACCCCGCACGGCCTGGCCCAGGCGTCGGCGGCGGCCGATCGGCTGTCGCGCGACCCGTACCGGCTGGACGTGATCGTCACCTCCCCGCTCAAGCGCGCCAGACAGACCGCCGAGGTGGTCGCCCAGCGCACCGGCCGCGCGGTCGAGGTGGAGGAGGACCTCAGGGAAGCCGACTTCGGCGAGTGGGAGGGGCACACGTTCACGGAGGTCCAGCGGCGATGGCCGGCCGAACTGGCCGCCTGGCTCGCCGACCCCGAGGTCGCCCCGCCCGGCGGCGAGAGCTTCGCCACCGCCGCCCGCCGCGTGCAGGCGGCCGGTGAACGCCTGATCGAACGGTACGAAGGCAAGACCGTGCTCGCGGTCTCGCACGTGACGCCCATCAAGATGCTCCTGAGAGTCGCCCTCATGGCTCCGCTGGAAGCCCTCTACCGGATGCATCTCGACGTGGCCTGCCTGTCGCTCATCGACTATTACGCGGACGGGCCGGCCGTGGTGAAGTCGTTCAACGACATATCACACCTGCGCTGAGGGGCGCCGTGCCGGGTGCCGCCAGAACACCCGGCACGGCGCGTCACCGCCGCTCGGACGTCGACCGGCCCGTCACTGCCGCCCGGACGGCGACCGGCCTCAGCCCACCGGGTCGATCTCCCCGCCGGGCCGGGAACGCCGGAATTTTGGTAACCTCGTTCGGACGAGCCGGCCGGGCGGCCGCGTCGGGCCAGCGGGCCCGCCGAGGAAGGTCCGGGCTCCACAGGGCAGGGTGGTCGGTAACGCCGACCCGGGGCGACCCGCGGGAAAGTGCCACAGAAAGCAGACCGCCTCCCCGTCGAACGGGAGGTAAGGGTGAAAGGGTGGTGTAAGAGACCACCAGCGCCCACGGTGACGTGGGCGGCTCGGTAAACCCCACCCGGAGCAAGGTCAAGAAGGGCGCTCTCCGGAGCGTCCGCGCGCGACGTTCGAGGGCTGCCCGCCCGAGCCGCGCGGGTAGACCGCTTGAGGCCGCCGGCAACGGCGGTCCTAGATGGATGGCCGCCCCTTCGTATGAAGGACAGAACCCGGCCTACAGGCCGGCTCGTCACTCACCGCCTGCTCACCAGGGCCCAAAGCCTCTACGGGGGCGAGGTTGCGGCGGCGATGGCGGCGGGGTCCCAGTAGAACGGCCGGCATTCGAGCATGCGCCCGTTCCGCACCCGGACGAGTTGCATGATCTCCGTGTCGACCGCCTGGCCGGTCGCACGGGCGCGGAACCGCACCCTGCTGCGCACCACCACACTGTCCTCGTCGCCCCAGTGTTCCTGTTCCAGGAACTCCATGGACGTCCACGTCCGGCTGAAGGTGGCAAGGAACTGTTCCAGCCCGTCAGGTCCCCGCCACGAACCGGTTCCCGTGAACGGCAGGCCGGGTGCCTGATACAGGACGACCTCGGGGTCCAGGTATGCGGCGACCTCGCCGTAGTCGGCCTTTCCCAATCCGCCCGCGGCGATGTACGCGGTCTCGGCGCGATAGATCCTCTCCATCACCGCCCAGGCGTCCTGGGTCCGGTCCGCCCGGTGAACGCCCTCAGTGTGGTTCTCGGTACTCATGACTTCAGCGTCCAGGGTACGGAAGAAACGTGCTGGCGGTGATCGGACTCCTCACCGTGGGAACCCTCGGCGCCCCTGCCGTCGTGAACGGCGACGGCTCCGTGCCGGATCGGCCGCGGTCACCGATGAGCGGCCAGCACCGCCGCGAGGCCCTCCCGCACGTCCTTGACGAAATATTCGGGGACCTCCAGCGACGGGAAGTGCCCGCCGGCTTCGGGTGACCTCCATCGGACGATCTGCCGGTACCGCTCCTGCGCCCAGGGGCGCGGGCACTTCTCGATGTCGCGCGGATACATGCTGATCGCTGACGGGACGTCGACCCGAAGTTCGGGATCGAGCGAATTGTGGCTCTCGTAGTAGATGCGCGCGGACGATGCGCCGGTCCGCGTCAGCCAATACAGGGTGACGTTGTCGAGAATCCTGTCTCTGGAAATCGTCTCGAACGGGCTGTCCTCCGTATCCGTCCACTCGGCGAACTTGTCGAGGATCCAGGCGAGAAGCCCCGCCGGTGAGTCGACGAGCGAGTAGCCGATGGTCTGCGGCCGGGTCGCCTGCTGCTTCGCGTACGCCGCGCGGTGGCTCCAGAAGTCGCGGGTCTCCTCGGTCCACCTGCGCTCGACCGCCGTCAGCCCGTCCGTCGTCAACCCGGGCGGCGCCTCGGCGAACGTCGTGTGGATGCCGAGCACGTGCGCCGGGAACCTGCCCCCGAGAACCGTGGTGATGTTCCCTCCCCAGTCGCCGCCCTGGGCGACGAATGTGCCGTAGCCGAGCCTGTCCATCAGTTCCACCCATGCGGCCGCGATCTTTTCGGTCCCCCACCCGGTGGTGGCCGGCTTGTCGCTGTAACCGAAGCCCGGCAGCGACGGAGCCACGACGTGGAACGCCGGCGCGTCCGCGTCCTTCGGATCGGCCAGTTCGTCCACCACGTCGACGAACTCGGCGATGCTGCCCGGCCAGCCGTGCGTCATGATCAGAGGCGTGGCGTCCGCGCGCGTGGATCGGCGGTGCAGGAAGTGGATGCCCAGATCATCAATGGTCGTGCGGTACTGGCCGATACGGTCAAGGCGCTCCTCGAACGAGCGCCAGTCGTATCCCGTGCGCCAGTAGTCCACGACATCGACAAGGTCGGCGAGGGGAACGCCCTGGTCCCATCGGGGAGGGCCGGGCGCGGCGCCATGGACCGTCTCGGCTTCCGGCAGCCGCGCCGCGGCCAGTCGTGCGCGCAGATCGTCGAGGTCGGCGTCGGTCGCGTGGGCTTGGAACGCTTGCACGTCGCTGGTCGGGCGGGGCATGAGACCTCCTGGTCATCGCGGAACCGGCAGCGATCCAAATGCGAACCGGCTAAGACGGTTCTAACATGCCCTCATGCTGGGGTGCAACCTGCTAAGGTGGTTCCATGCGCGCTGGGTTCCCCGAGTTCCGCCTGGGTAATGTGCTGGCGATGAGCTTCACGGGGACTCTGTCGGAGCGTCGTGGCAACGCTGTGGAGCGCATTCCCACGCCGCACCGGCTCGTCGACTGGCTGGTCGTCAACGGTCTCGCCGTGGACTCCTGCACCACGGCCCAGCTCGACCTCGCGCGCGAGCTGAGGGAGTCGATCCACGCCACCGCGACAGCGGCCGCGATCCAGGACCCGCTCCCTGCCTCGGCTCTCCGCGTCATCAACGACCGCAGTGCTCAGGGCCGGGCGGCGGCCGTCCTGACGCCCGAGGGCAAGCGGCGATGGCAGCTCGGCTCGGCTTCCTGCGTGGAAGACGCCCTCGGCGTGATCGCCGCCGACGCGATCAGCATCATCGCGGGCGAACGAGACGGAAGGCTGGCCCTGTGCGCATCGCCGACCTGCCGAGCCGCCTTCTTCGACACCAGCCAGAGCCGCACCCGCAAATGGTGTGACATGAACACGTGCGGAAACCGCCAGAAGAAGGCGCGCTTCACCGCCAACCGGCGCAAAACCCCTGGATCGGCGGAGTGACCCACGCCCTCGGCCACGGGCCGGCCGTCCACCCGCGCTGGTTACGGAGAGCCGGATGACGGCGTGGCGGATCCTGCTGGTCACGGCGACCGTCACGGGTCTGGTGTGCCTGGCGATGTCGATCGGCCGCCCGTGGGCGTACTTCACGGTGCAGAGCAACGTCATGCTCGCGCTCTACTACGGCGGGCGGCTGCTCCACGGCCGCAGGAACCCCGCCGCGGCCGGCGTCAAAGGCGCGGTGACGCTGTATCTGCTGGTCACCTGCCTGGTCAACTACGTCTCGCGGGACCTGGCGAACCCGCTGGCGCTGCTGGACGGCGGCGGGATGCGCGGGCTGGGCAACTTCCTGCTGCACTACGTGATGCCTGCCATGGCGCTGGCCGACTGGGCCGCTTTCGACCGCTCGCGCCGTGTCCGATGGGCGGCGCCGTTCGCCTGGCTGGGCTACCCGCTCCTGTACGGCGCCTTCGTGTTCATCGCCGGCCCCGATCTGCCTCGCCGCTACGTCTACCCTTTCCTGAACGTGGACCGACTGGGCTGGCCGGCCGTCGCATCGGCGTCGCTCGCAGCGCTGGCCGCCTTCGTCGTGCTCGGCTACGCCCTGCTCGGCATCCACCGGCTCACGGCCGAACCCGCCGACCCCTGAGCCCGCAGTCCGGACCCGAACGAGGCCCGCCGGCCCCTGAGCCCGCAGTCCGGACACGAACGAGGGGCGGAGACACCGGCCTCCGCCCCTCCGGCCCCTGGGAGACAGGACCGGCGCCGCGAAGCGCGCCGTGGGCCCCTGGAGAGCCTCGCGGGCACCGCGACCCTAACCCCGGCTCACCGCGCCGGTCTGTGCAGCATTACGCATTGAGGCCGGCGGCGTGGGCCGCAGCGGCGGCACCATGTGCACCCGTGCCGAGCCGATGTCGAAGAAGAGCCCCACGAGCTCCAGCTTCCCGGCCCGCACCTGCTCGTCGACCTTCCGGTACGTGCGCAGGTTCTCCAGCTGCTGCTGCACGTTGACCCGGCACAACACGTCCAGTGCCCCGCCGTGCAGCCGGTCTCCCTCTCTTTCGATGAACGTGGCCAGGCTGTGGTTGCCGTGCCGCAGCCATCTGCGCAGCCCGGGCAGGCTGCCCGCCTGTACGCCGCCGCTCAGCAGCCCCGCCATCGCCCCGCAGCCCGAATGCCCGCACACCGTGATGGTGTGCACCCCCAGCACCTGCGTGGCGTACTCGATCGCCGCCACCATCGAGTCGTCGTGCGGCTCCGAGCCCCTGCGCGGCACCAGGTTGCCGATGTTGCGCACGGTGAACAGGTCGCCGGGGCCGCTCGCCGTGATCAGCGAGGGCACGATCCTCGAGTCGGCGCACGTGATGAACAGGTGCGACGGCTGCTGCTTGCGGGCCAGCTCGGTGAAGATGGGCCGCACCAGCGGCGCCGTACGCTGGTGGAACTCGCGCGCGCCCTCCGTGAGCCGGCACTCCATCGGTTCGGGGGAGTGGTCGGGCGGGATGGAGGGCAGCCTGGGCCGGCTCCGGTGGGCCCAGGGCAGCCACCAGCGGTCGGGCGCCTTCGGCGGCGACTTGGCGGGGAACATCCGGGCGCCGCTGGCCGCCAGCGCGTACCACTCGTCGTGCAGCTCGTCGATGTGGACCGAGCCGCCCATGCGCTCGTGGTCGAGCCGCCAGGAGTGGATGGCCTCGAAGGCGCCGTTGTCCATGAAGTCGATGTTCAGGTCGAGTCCGACGTCCGTGCCCGCGGGGATGGTCCGCAGCTCGTGCGTCAGCCTGGGCACGCCGAGGAACGTCAGCGAGCCCGAGATCGTCACGTGCAGCCGTCCCGTGCCGTCCTCGCGCTTGAGCACCGTGACCCCCGTCAGCCGGCGCAGCGCGAGCAGCGCGGCCAGCGCGAGCCCCGCCAGCACTCCTTCGGCCAGGCCGAGCAGGATGACCGCGGCCATGGTCACGAGGTAGACCGGCACTTCACCGTGGCCGTGCACCTTCTTGATGTGACCGAGGTTCACCATCTGCACGCCGATGAACACCAGCAGCGCCGCCAGCGCCTCCAGCGGGATCAGCTTGATGGACCAGCCGAACCCGAGAGCGAAGATCAGCACCCACACCCCGTGCAGGATCGTCGAGCAGCGCGTACGCGCCCCGGCCCGTACGTTGGTGGTGCTGCGCACGATCACCCCGGCCACCGGCAGGCCGCCCAGCGCGCCCGTGACCATGTTGGCCACGCCCTGGCCGGTCAGCTCCTGGTCGAGGTCGGCACGCTTGCCGCCGTGCATCTTGTCGGCCGCCACGGAGCACAGCAGCGACTCACAGCCGGCCAGCAGCGCCACCAGCAGCACGGACGCCACGACCAGATGCCAGTCGCCCTGCGGCAGCACGGGGAACGCCCACTCGCCGACGCTCTCGGACAGGTCCACGCGGGTGACGTCCCAGCCGAAGGCCCAGGCGGTGCATGCCGCCGCGAGCAGCGCGGCCAGCGGCGCGGGAACGGACTTGACCGGCCCCGGCAGGCGTGTCCACAACGCCAGCACCGTGATGGTGAGCAGGCCGACCGCCACCTTGTGCCCGTGCAGGTCGGCGATCTGGCCGGGCAGCTCGATGAGGTTGGCGACGGCCGAGCTCTGTGACGTGCCGCCCAGCACCACGTGGAGCTGGGCGAGCGCGATGATCACTCCGACCGCCGCCAGCATGCCGTGGATGACGGCCGGTGACACCGCCAGCGCGGCCCTGGCCGCCTTGAAGATGCCGAGCACGAGCTGTACGGCCCCCGCCAGCAGGGTGATCATGCAGGTGGCCCGCCACCCGTACGTGTGCACGAGTTCGACGACCACCAGTGACAGCCCTGCGGCGGGGCCGCTCACCTGGACGGACGAGCCGCCCAGCGTGCCTCCGACGATACCGCCCACCACGGCGGCGATCAGCCCGGAGATCAGGGGAGCCCCTGAGGCCATCGCGATGCCCAGCGAAAGGGGCACCGCGACGAGAAAGACCACGAGCGACGCCGGCACATCATGCCGGAGCGTGCTCAGCCGGATACGGTGCGTGTCGCGGGTCATGGAGCAAACCCTATGGGTCCGTCGACCCCGCTTTAGGTGTGCCTCACATGGGTTTTACCCATTAATGAGCGCCTTCGGTCACCGGTAGTAGTCGTGCGGGTAGTCCTGCTCCGGGCTCTTCCTGCGGTGGCTGCCGCGGCCGTTGCCCGAGGCCGCCTGGGGCCGCGCCTGCGCGTCGCCGCCGAACGCCTGCCACGTGGTGTCGGAGGCGGCGACGCCGCCCGCCGGCGGCTCGGGCCACGCTCCGGTGGCCGGTGCCGTGGTGATGTCGCCCGTCTCGTAGGCGAACGAGGACGGCTGCGGCGCCGGGGCGGGTGTCGGCGTCGGCGCCGCCAGCACGTCGTCGTAGGCCGGGACCGTCCTGCCGGGCGCAGTCGGGGTGCCCGTGGCAGGGGAGGGACTGGTGAGGGGGTCGGAGTCGTCGGCGACCGCCCAGCCCGCGCTCACTTCGTAGGAGCTGGGGTAGGAGGAGCGCTCGGCGGGCTGGTCGAAGGCCGGCCACGACCCCACCGCCCCGAACGAGGTCGCCGGGGAGGAGGCGTCGAGCACGTCGGGCGTGGACGCCGGCCACGAACCGGAAGAAGAGCCTGACGAGGCGCCGGTCGCGGGCGGGTTGGTCCAGGTGGTGTCGAGCGGGTCGGGCACGCCGTCGTAGGCGGGGAACGGGTCGCTCGTCGGCGCCCCCTGGATGGGGGTGGGCCTGTCTCTTATACACAACTGACGC
>NZ_SMLD01000165.1:0-20782 GCF_004352805.1 Nonomuraea mesophila | reverse complement strand
GTCGCCCAGCCCGTCGCCCAGCCTGTCGCCCGACCGCGAACTTCCCGCCCCCGACGAGAAGATCCCCAGGAACGCCGCGCGGTTCGCGTGGAGGCTGCAGCAGACCACCTCCGCGCTGAACGACGCCATCGACGCCTGGAAGGGCAAGAACGGCAAGCCGCCGGAGGACGTCGAGCTCCTGGCCCTCGACCACCAGCGCCTGTACCGCTACGCCGCCCGCCACCCCAAGGTCGCCTCCCAGGCGTTCGCCCGCCTGCCGAAGGGACTGGCCGCCCAGGCCAAGGACAACACGCGCGCCATCCGCGAGCTGCTCGCCCTGGCCCACCCGATCAAGCCGTCGACGCCGTTCAAGGTCCAGCCCGCCCGCCCCGCCGCCCAGCTGCTCAAGTACTTCAAGAAGGCCGAGCGCCGGTTCGGGGTGGAGTGGGAGGTGCTGGCGGCGGTGATGCTCGCGGAGACCAAGTTCGGCCGGGTGAAGTCGGCCAGCCACGTGGGCGCCCAGGGGCCGATGCAGTTCATGCCGGCGACCTGGAAGGCATACGGCATGGGCGGCGACGTGCACGACCCGCGCGACGCCGTCATGGCCGCGGCCAACTACCTCAAGACCAGCGGCGCCCCCCGCGACTACCGTCGCGCGCTGCACGCCTACAACCCGTCGCAGGCGTACGTGAACGCCATCCTCCTGCACGCCCGCCAGATCAAGCGCGACGCGCGGAACTACTACGTCTATTACAACTGGCAGGTGTACGTCATCACCACCGCCGGTGAGCGCCGCCTGACCGGCCCCGATCCATCATGATCACCCGCTCGGCAGGAACGTGAGCAACCGGGGCCGCGTTCTCAGTGCCACTGGTAGCGAGTCTGGGACGACTGGCTGCCGGTGGCGAAGGCGAACGCCTTGCCGGGCTGGACCCGGTAGAGCTGAACATCGCCGGCCCGAACGGCATCGCCCAGTCGATACCAGGTTCCGTCCTCGCGGGTGAGCTGCCAGCCATACGCCTGTTCGAACGCGGTCGCCACGGTCTGCCTGGTGGCCTGGTCGGTGACCAGGCTAGCCGTGCCTTCGATGACGTAGTCCGTGCCGGTCAGGGCGTCGGTTCCGGCGGTCAGCGCGCAGTGCGGGTTGGCGCCGAGATTCCTGGCCTTCTGCTCGTTGTCGCCGGTGGTGAACCACATCGCGCCGAGCGCCCAGATCGCCAGCAACGGTGTCACGTGAGGCCGGCCATCCTGACGCACCGTGCACAGCTGGAACTTCTGGATCCGGCGCAGTGCCCACTCCGTCTCTTCCCACGGCGTCGGGCGGGCGCCTGGTGAGGAGAACGGACCGAGGCTGGTCCGCGGAGCGGTCGAGTCGCCGGCCGGGTGAATGGACATGATTTTCTCCTTGCGATCGCCGGGACGTCCGCCTCGGCGCGGACGCGGGAAGGCTCAGCGGGTTGCGGCGAGATGGTCGTACAGGATCGTAGTGACCGACAGCGCGGTGTCGAAGTCGGGGACGAGCCGGGTTTTCGTCAGCGCGAACGCGACACCTCGGGCGGGGTCGGCGAAGGCGTAGCTTCCGCCGCCGCCCGGCCATCCGAGCGCCACGGAGTTCTCCGTGGCAGGGGCGCCCATCCTGCCGATCGGGAAGCCCAGCGCCATCCGCGCCGGAGTACGGAACACCTGATCCATACCCTCGAACGCAAGCGCGGACAGCTGCGCCAGCCGGGCGGAGTCCACGAGCTTGCCCCGCAGCACGGCGTTGAACATCGCGGCCAGTCCGTGCGCGGTCGCGATACCCACCGACGGTATATCGGCCCGCAGGATCTCGCTGTTGTTGCCGACATCGGCACTCGGCCGGCTTTCCCACGGCGCGAGGATCGCCTCACCGTCGTGCGGGGCGGCAGGCCATTGCCGCGCCTGCTGCTCCAGGCGCGCCAGCCCCGGCAGCGACTCCTTCGGAGCGGCGAAGCAGAGCTGCCCCTCGATACCCAGCGGCGCGGTGATCCACTCACGCAGCAGCTCGCTCATGGGCCGCCCGGTCGCGCGGCGGGCCAACTCGCCGACGAGATAGCCGAAGGTGTAGGAGTGATAGCCCACGGCGGCGCCCGGCCGCCAGCGTGGTTCGGCGGCGGCCAGCGACTCGCATACCCTGGACCAGTTGGGGAGCTCGGCCGGGGTGATCTCGCGCGGCATGGCCGGCAGACCGGCCGTGTGGGTCAGCACGTGCCGCAGTGTCGCCGGGGCCTTGCCGCGCACACCGAACTCGGGCCACAGGTCGGCGACCGGGCTGTCGTACCCGAGGAAACCACGCGCGACGAGCAGGTGCGCCAGCGTGGCCGCCACGTTCTTGCCGGTGGAGAAACTGAAGATCGGCGTACCGGAGGTGACCGGTCGCCCGGTGGCCGGGTCGGCCGTGCCCGCCACCGCGTCGACGATCAGCGCGCCATCGTGATAGACGGCCACCTGCACACCGGTCTCCGCGCCGGTGGCGACCAGCGTGTCGATATGACGCTGAACCTGTTCCTGTATCTCACCCATCGCACTCCTCCACACGCCCAGGCCGCGCGGAGACATCGTTCCTCCGGCTTACGGACCGGCCTTTCACGGACTCGAAGGTGCCGGGCACCGTCTTGGTCACAGGCATCGTGGACCCTTCTCTCGCTTGCGGAAGGTAGACGACCGCCGGCGGCAGAACTCATCGCGGCCCGCGTGCGGCGCTCGCCGAGCCGGGCGCACGCAGGGCCATCGGACGTCTTCGACGCCGCCCGGTTCACACGACAAACAGCTCCCTAGGCGTGGTCGGCGCAGCAGGGGGTGGGGTCGGGCACCTCGGCCGGGGTGAGCAGGCCGCCGGCGGCAGGCATGGTGAGCAGCGTCATCAGCCCGTCCCGCCAGACCGGCCTGACGTGGTCGTTCGTCACGACGAGCACGCCGTCGCCCGGCGGGCCGGGGGAGGCGAGCACCAGCACCCGCTCGATGGCCGACCCTTCGCGGATCGCGGCCACGCTCATGGTGCCGGTGAGCCGGTCGTGCCCGGGGAAGGTGACGACGCGGCCGCCGCGCCGCGCCGCGTGCTCGGCCGCTGCCGTCGCCGCGCCTTCCGCCAGGGGCCCGCCGCGTTCGTCGCCGGCCGCCCACGACACGCCCGTGGGCGGGGAAACGGACCCGGGGACGGCCAGCGAGCAGGCGATGTGCGGCTCGTCGCCCGCGCGAGAGCTCGGCCTGCCGGCCGGCACGAAGTGCGTGCACCCGACGGTGCCGCCCGGCAGGCCGAGCGCCTGCGCGACGGCACGCAGCAGGTGCTCGGCCTCGGGCAGGGTACGCGAGCCCGCGTCGATCCCGAGAATCACCGGCCCGCCGATCGTGCGTCCGCCGGTCATCGGCGCGGCAGGATCCAGATCGGGTTGCTGTAGAACCATAGATCATTCCACGGGTCGGCGTCCCCGTGCACGTCGATCTGCGGCCCGTGCGGGTCCACCCCCGCCCCCAGCAGGCCGGGCGCGGAGCGGTTGCCGTCGGTTCCGCGCAGCCGCACGTACACGGGCCGGTCGACGCGGCCGAGCCGGTAGGTGAAGGTGACGGTGCCGCTGTTCCCGCCCACCTCGTACGACTGCACGACCTTGGTGTCCGGCGTGGTGAAGGCGTCCCTGTCGGAGGCCGGGCCGGTGACGTCGCCCTGGATGACGTCCACCCGGGCCAGCGTGGGCACGAACTGCGCCCAGTTGGGCCGCCCCGCGAGGGCGATCTCCATGGTGAGCTCGACCCGGTCGCCCCTGCGTACGTGCAGGGTCTCGCCGAGCGTCGCCCCGCGCTGCCCGTGACCGGCCGTCCTGGCCCGCACCACCAGGCCGCTGATGAGCCCGCCGTGGTCGACCCAGACGCGCCCGGCCCGCAGCCCGTCCATGACCGCCTCGTAGGAGAAGGCGCGGCTGCCGACGTGGGTGCGGCTGTAGAAGCCGGGCCAGAAGTCGCCCGCCCCGGTGTTGGGCACGCCGCCGTGGACCGGGTCCTCGTAGCGGCCGTCGGCGTCGAAGTCGCCGCCAGGGCCGCGCCGGGCGGTGTCGCCGTACACGGTGTGGGAGTCGGAGTTGGCGGTGATCCACCACGGCCTGCCCTCGGCGAGGAGGCTGTCCCAGAGACCGCCCACGGTGGCGGTCATCCAGTCGAACCCGCCGAAGGTCCTGTAGCTCTCCGCCGGGTAGCCGGGGAAGGAGTCGGCGCCGGGGCCGCCGTCGTAGTAGCCGCGCCCGCCGCCGGGCCCGTGCGGCTTCGGGATGCCGGCGGCCTGGTGGCCGGGGGCGCCTTCCATGCCGACGGCGATGGACGGCTGCGCGTCGCGCCAGCCGCGGATCTCGTGCGGCGAGTCGAGGCCCTTGCGCGACGGGTGGTTGGCGAGGAACAGCGCGTCGGGGATGCGCCGCCTCCTGACCGACTCGGCCAGGAAGTTCAGCCCGGCGATGGCGAGGGCCTCGTTCTGCGGGGTGTTCGCCCCCGCGTCCTTCACCGATCCGTCGAACGAGCTCTCGAACTCCTTGAGCGTCTCGACCTCCCGCCGGCCCGGGGCCACGAACACGGTGCCGTGCTCGGCGGCCGGGATGTTCCACTCCAGGCCCTGGAAGACCAGGGTGTCCTCGATGGCCTTGCGGGCGGCGACGATGTCGGGGTTGACCTTGTCCACCCCGATCCTGGCGTGGGTCGTGCCGCCATGGTCGGTGATGACCATCCACCCGAGCCCGTACGCGTTGCCGTGCCGCACCTGGTCGATCACCCGGTAGATGCCGTCGCCGCTGTGCTGGGTGTGGATGTGGTGGTCGCCGGCCAGCCACAGGTAGCCGTCCTTCGGCTCCCGTCCGCCCGGTGCTGCGGCGGCCGGTGTCGCGGCGGCCCCGGCCTCGGTCCCGAGCACCCCGGCGGCCGTCAGCCCGGCGCCCAGCAGACCGGCCCGCCGGAACATGCGCCGGCGCGACAGTTGCGCCGGCGACAGGTCCTCGTCGGGGATCGTCAGGTCGCGCGCCGCCGCCGCGCCCTCGTCAAGAGGCTCGCCGAGGGGCTCGTGGGAGTGGTCGTGATGGTGGTGGTGATGCCCGTGACCCATGCTGCTCTCTCTCGTCCGTGCCGGAAGATGGAGCTCCGGCTACGGCGGGAGCGTGGCGTAACGGGATGAATCACATGTGAACGTCGGAAGATCGCCACATGCCCGTCAGGCCACGAGGGAGCACGGCGCCGCCTAGAGCGACAGGGCGCGGGCGGCGTGGACCAGAGGCACGTGGCTGAACGCCTGCGGGAAGTTGCCCACCAGGCGGTGGTAGCGGGGGTCGTACTCCTCCGCGAGCAGGCCCACGTCGTTGCGGAGCGACAGCAGGCGCTCGAAGAGGTTTTTCGCCTCGTCCTTCCTGCCCTGCATCGCCATCACCTCCACCAGCCAGAAGCTGCAGGCCAGGAAGGCTCCCTCGCCGCCGGGCAGGCCGTCGACGTCGTTGTCCTCGGCCAGCGGGTAGCGCAGCACGAAGCCCTCGGACATGAGCTCCTTCTCGATCGCCGCCACCGTGCCGGTCATCCGCGGGTCGTCGATCGGCAGGAACCCGACCATCGGCAACATCAGCAGGGCGGCGTCGAGCTCCGCCGACCCGTACGACTGGGTGAAGGTGTTGCGCGTGGCGTCGAAGCCCTTGTCGCAGATCTCCGCATGAACGGTGTCGCGCAGCGCCCGCCACTTCTCCACCGGTCCCGTACGGCCGAACCGCTCGACATATTTGACGGCCCGGTCGAGCGCCACCCAGCACATCACCTTGGAGTGCACGAAGTGCCGGCGCGGCCCCCGCACCTCCCACAGCCCCTCGTCGGGCTCGTCCCAGTGCTCGGTGACGTAGTCGAGCAGTTGCCGCTGGATGGCCCACGCCCGGTCGTCGGGGGACAGGCCGCGCTCGCGCGCGACGAACAGGGAGTTCATCACCTCGCCGTACACGTCGAGCTGCAACTGCTTGACCGCCTCGTTGCCGATGCGCACGGGCCGGGAGTCCTCGTAGCCGTCGAGCCAGTCGAGGCGCAGTTCGGGCAGCCGCCGTTCGCCGGCGACGCCGTACATGATCTGCAGGTCCTGCGGCCGCCCGGCGATGGCGCGCAGCAGCCAGGCGCGCCAGTCGGCGGCCTCCTCCAGGTAGCCGGAGGAGATGAGCGCGTCGAGCGTCAGCGTGGCGTCGCGCAGCCAGCAGAACCGGTAGTCCCAGTTGCGCACGCCGCCCAGGTCCTCGGGCAGCGACGTGGTGGGGGCGGCGACGATGCCTCCGGTGGGGGCGTAGGTGAGCGCCTTCAGCGTGATCAGCGACCGCGTCACGGCGTCGCGGTAGGGGCCGTCGTAGGCGCACCGGTCGACCCACTCCGCCCAGAACGCCTCGGTCTCGGCGAGTTGCTGCTCGCACGCGATCTGCGGCGGCATCGGCTCGTGCGACGGATGCCAGGTGAAGACGAACGGCAGCCGCTGGCCCTCCTTGATGGTGAACGTCGCCCGGTGCGCGTAGTCGCCGCCCCTGAGCGGAACGGGGGCGTGCAGCCACACGGAGTCGGGCCCGCCCACGGCCTGCAAATGACCGTCGCTCCTGCGCACCCACGGCACGATGCGGCCGTAGTCGAAGCGCACCCGCACCACCGTGGACATCTCCACCGTGCCGGAGACGCCCTCGACGATGCGTACGACGTCGGGGTTCTTGTCGCGGGGAGGCATGAAGTCGATCACGCGGACGGTGCCCGTCGGAGTGTCCCACTCGCTCTCGAGGATGAGCGTGTCGGGACGGTATCGGCGCCTGGCCGCCGGTCTCCTGCCGGTGGGCCCGAGCCACCAGTGGCCGTTACGCTCGCTGCCCAGCAGCGACGCGAAGCACGCCGGCGAGTCGAACCTGGGCAGGCACAGCCAGTCGATGGAGCCGTCCCTGGCCACCAGCGCGGCCGACTGCATGTCTCCGATCAGGGCGTAATCCTCGATCCGCATGCCTAGACGCTACCGGAACCGGCCGTGGTGCTCCGGCCTCGCACCGATCGGGTGATCCCGTGGCCGGGCCGGGTCATGTCGCGTCATGCCCGGACCGGCCACGGGATCACGTCAGGGGGAACCAGCGGGTGAACAGCTGCGTCAACGGCCCGATGGCCAGCGCGAACACCAGCGTTCCCACGCCCACGGTGCCGCCGAGCAGCCACCCGGCGGCCAGCACGGTGAGCTCGATGAGGAAGCGCCCGAGCCGTACGGACAGCCCGAGCCGCATCAGCCCCGTCATGATGCCGTCGCGCGGTCCTGCGCCCATGCCAGCGCCGATGTAGAGGCCCGTGGCCAGCGCGATGGACACCACCCCGAGCACGATGTACGACGCCTGCACCGCGAGGTGCTCCGGCGTGGGCAGCAGGTAAATCGCGGCGTCGGCGAACACCCCCACGAACACCACGTTGCTGAAGGTCCCGAACCCGGGCTTCTGCTTCAGGGGAATCCACAGCAGCATGACCAGGGCGCCGACGATGATGATGACGGTGCCCATGGTCATCCCCGACCTATGGGAGAGGCCCTGGTGGAAGACGTCCCAGGGGCCGTTGCCCAGGCCGGACTCCACCTGGAGCCCGATGCCGAGCCCGTACAGCGCCAGCCCGCCGTAGAGACGGAGCAGCCGGGCGGGCAGGGAGGTCACTCGTGGGGCGGTCGTGTCGCTCATAGTGGACCCAGAATGGCAGGGTATGGCCTTGCCAAAACAGAACCAATCACGAAAAGTGGCCTTATGAGACATGTGTCGGCGACCCAGCTGGCCCGGCTGCTGACCATCGACCCGGCAGCCCGGCCGTACTACCGCGCCCTGGCCGACGGCGTGCGGACCCTCGTCATGGACGGCCGGCTGCCCGTGCGGGTCCGCCTGCCGGCCGAGCGCCACCTGGCCGGGACGCTCAAGGTCAGCCGCACCACCGTGACCGCCGCCTACGACCTCCTGCGCCAACGAGGCTACCTGGACAGCCGCCAGGGCTCGGGCAGCTGGACGGCCCTGCCCGACCCGGCCACCACCGCCGACAACCCCTGGCTCGGCACCGACCAGGACGGCCTCATCCAGCTCCAGGTCGCCGCCCCGCCCGCGCCCACGGCGCTGCGCGAGGCCATGGCGCAGGCACTGGAGGACCTGCCCAGGTACGGCATGGGCATCGGCTACGACCCCATGGGCCTGCCGATGCTCAGGGAACGCATCGCCGCCGCCTACACCGCGAGGGGGCTGGCGACCAGGCCCGAGCAGATCGTCGTCACCACCGGCTCCCAGCACGCCATCCAGCTCGTGACCGGGCTGCTCGTCGGCCGGGGTGACGCCGTGATCGTGGAGTCGCCGACGTACCCGCACGCCATCGACGCGGCCCGCCGGGCCGGCGCCAGGATCGTCCCCGTCGGGATCTCCCACGAAGGCTGGCAGGAGGACCTGCTGATCTCCGCCATGCGCCAGTCGGCCGGCCGGCTGGTCTACCTCATGCCCGACTTCCAGAACCCGACCGGCGCCCTCATGGACGACGCCACCCGCGCAGCCGTCGTGGACGCGGCCCGGCGGGTGGACACGCTGCTGCTGGTGGACGAGACCTGGTCGGAGCTGGCTCTGGACGAGGCGCCGCGCACGGCGCCGATGGGCTCGTTCGACACCGACAGCCGCGTCATCAGCATCGGCTCGGCGTCGAAGTTGTGGTGGGGCGGGCTGCGCATCGGCTGGATCCGCGCCACGGCCGCGCTGGCCCGCCGGCTGGCCCTGTCCCGCGCCGCGGTGGACATCGCGAGCCCCGTGATGGAGCAGCTCGCGGTGGCGCGGCTGTTCGACCGGCTGGAGGAGACGCGGGCCGAGCGCCGCCGCACGTTGCGCGCCTCCCGCGACGCGCTGGTGTCCGGGCTGCGCGAGCACCTGCCGGAGTGGACGTTCACCGTGCCGCGCGGCGGGGGCACGCTCTGGGTGCGCCTCGACCGGGGCGGCGCCACCCCGCTCGCCGAGGCCGCCGCCTGCCACGGCGTACGCCTCGCGCCCGGCCCGTGGTTCGGCGTGGAGGGAACGCTGGAGGGCTACCTGCGGCTGCCGTACACCCAGCCGCCCCAGGTCCTGCAGGACGCGCTCGTCCGGATCCGCGCCGCCCGCGACCACGGCCCCGCCGGCGCCTCCCGGCCGCCCGAGCCCCTCATCGCCATGGTGTGAGGCGGGCTCACTCGCCGGCCTCCCGGGCCAGCGGGGCCCGCCAGTTGCGGCGCATCGCCACGATGCGCAGCCCGAACGCCAGCACCGCCGCCGCCAGCGTCGCGGGCCAGCCGTGCTGCCCGTACGTGTACAGCGCGGCCATCGTCGCCGCCCCCACCAGGGCGGGCACGGCGTACAGCTGGCGGTCGTGGAGCAGCGTCGGGATCTCCCTGGCCAGCACGTCCCGCAGCATGCCGCCGCCCACGGCCGTGGTGATCCCGAGCACGGTGGCGTGCAGCGGGCTGAGGCCGTACTCCATGGCCTTGTCCGTGCCGACCGCGCAGAACAGGCCGAGGCCCGCCGCGTCCAGCACCAGGATGACCGGCATCACCCGGGCCACGTGCGGATGCCAGTAGAAGACGATCACGGTCGCCACCAGCGGCACGACCACGTAACCGACACTCTGGAAGGCGGCGGGCCGGACGTTGAGTATGAGGTCGCGGACGACGCCCCCGCCGAGTGCGGTGATCTCGGCGAGCATCGCCATCCCGACCACGTCGAGCCGTTTGCGCACCCCCATCAGCGCCCCCGTGAGCGCGAAGACGAAGATGCCTGCCAGGTCGAGAATTTCGGACACGTTGGGAATGTCTACCGCATGGCGGGCTCATGGTGCTCGGCCATCATCTCCCGCAGCCGCCGCGTGAACATGAACAGCGCGAGCCCGGCCGCGATCGCCGCCAGCGCCAGCACCAGGTAGTACATGGGGTCGGACAGCACGGCGGTGAGCCGCCCCGTCTGGCCGCCGATCGCGTCGCCCACCGACACCGCGATGAACCAGACGCCGAGCATCTGCCCCTTGAACGCCTCCGGCGCCAGCACCGTCGTCACCGACAACCCCACCGGGCTCAGCGACAGCTCGCCGAACACCTGGATCAGGTAGACCAGCACCAGCCACCACACCGACACCCTGCCCGCCCCCGCCAGCGCCGCCGCGATCGCCATGACCACGAAGCTCGCCCCCACCATGAGCAGCGCGAAGCCGAACTTCTGCGGCGTGCTCACCCGCGTGCCCAGCCGCACCCACAACGCCGCGAACACCGGCGCGAAGATCATGATGAACAGCGGGTTGAACGACTGCGTCGTCGCCGGCTGGATCGGGATCCCGAACAATGACAGCTCGGTGTGGTCCTGGGCGAAGAAGAGCAGCTTGCTCGGCGCCAGATCGAAGATCATCCAGAAGATGGACGCCGCCGCGAACAGCCAGATGTACGCCTTCATCCGGATCCGCTCGTCCTGCGTGAGGTTGTGGCTGCCCAGCAGGATGTAGCCGAAGTACGCGACGGGCACGAGCAGGATGACCACCGTGACCACCACGGTGAGCCGGTCCACCGTGAACGTGCCGGTCGACGCCCACCCGGCCAGCCCGGCCGCCGTCGCGCCCACCGCCACGGCGGACAGCCGGCCGAACCTGCGGCGTTCCTCCGGCGACAGGCGCAGGCCCGGCCGCTCGCCCACGCCCCTGAGCGCCCTGCCGCCCCACACGTACTGGAGCAGGCCGAGCGCCATGCCGACCGCGGCGGCGCTGAAACCCAGGTGCCAGCGGTCACCCGCGGCCAGCCAGCCGACCACGAGGGGCGCGAAGAAGGCGCCCAGGTTGATGCCGAAGTAGAACAGCGAGAACGCCGCGTCACGGCGCGCGTCGTCGCTGTCGGCGTAGAGACGGCCGACCATGACGGAGATGTTCGGCTTGAGCAGGCCGGTGCCGGAGATGATGAGCAGCAGGCCCAGCCAGACGAAGAACGCCGACGTCACCGGGATCGCCATGCTGATGTGCCCCAGCATGATGACGAACCCGCCCCAGAACACCGACCTGCGCGCCCCGAGGATGCGGTCGGCGATCCATCCGCCGGGCAACGCCACCAGGTAGATGAGCGCCGCGTAGACGCCCACGACCGCCTGGGCCGTCACGTCCGACATGCCGAGGCCCTGGTGGGCGGGCGAGGCGGCCAGGAAGGTGGCCAGGATCGCGCGCAGGCCGTACCAGCTGAACCGCTCCCACATCTCGGTGCCGAACAGCGTGGCCAGGCCCCACGGGTGCCCGAAGAACGTCCTGCCGCCCTCAGTCATGCGCAGCCCCTCCCACGGCACCGAACGTAACCGATCTCTCGCTCCAGGTGAGGGACGCGGGTGTTTCCCCGCGAGCTCTTGCCGCTACCCCCCTGGTGTGGTGCGATGCATGCCATTCATGCAAGTGAATACTGACTGGAGGCGCGCGCCATGGCCGAAGTCCTCGACGTGCGGGCGGAGATCCAGCGGCAGATCGCCGGGATCACCGTCTGCGGGCAGCTCGCTCAGGCGGCCGAGCAGCACCCCGACGCACCCGCCTACTCCGATCCCGACGGAGACGGCTGGCGCACGCTGACCTACGCGCAGGCCAGGCAGCGGGTCCTGGAGATCGCCGCGGGCTTCGCCGCGCTCGGGCTCCAGCCCGGCGACACCGTGGCGCTCATGATGGTCAACCGCAGCGAGCACGTGCTCGCCGACCTGGGCGTGGTGCACGCGGGCGGCGCCGGCTGCACGGTCTACTCGACGTTCGCGCCCGACCAGATCGCGTTCGTGGCCGGCGACGTGGGGGCGAGGTTCGCGGTGCTCGGCGGGGCTGCCGACCTCGCGCGCTGGCAGCCGGTGCTCGACCGGCTCGACGGCCTGCGCCGGATCATCATGCTGGAGGGCGCGCCCGACGACGAACGTTTCCTGGCGTGGACGGACCTGCTCAGGCTGGGCCGCGAACGCCTGGCCGCCGACCCCGGCCAGGTCGAGGCCCGCTGGCGCGCGGTCACCCCCGGCGACGTGGCCAGCGTGCTCTACACCTCCGGCACCACCGGCATGCCCAAGGGCGTGCCCCTGACGCACACGAACGTCTTCTACGAGGTCGCCTCCACCGACCGCCTCGCCTCGCTGCCCACCCACGGCACCCAGATCTCCTACCTGACCTACGCGCACATCGCCGAGCGGGTGCTCAGCCTCTACCTGCCGCTGCTCAAGACCTCCCACGTCCACTTCTGCACCGACCTCGCCGACCTGGGCCGCACGCTGGGCCAGGTCAGGCCGATGATGTTCTTCGGGGTGCCCCGGGTGTGGGAGAAGATGATGGCCCGCCTCCTCGCCGTGCTCGCCACGCAGCCGGAGGAGCAGCAGGCCGCCGTACGCGCGGCCATGAAGGCCGGCCTGGCCTACATCGAGGCCGGCCAGTACGGCGGCACCGTCACCCCCGAGATCCAGGCCGCCTACGACCAGGCCGACGCCTCACTCCTGTCGGTCGTCCGCGGCATGATCGGGTTCGACCGCGCGCAGTGGACCGCCACGGGCGCCGCGCCCCTTCCCCCGGAGGTGCAGCGCTTCTACGCCGGCCTCGGGCTCAAGGTCATCGACGTCTACGGCATGACGGAGACGACCGGCGCGTTCACCGGCAACAGCCCCGCCTGCTACCGCCTGGGCAGCGTCGGCAGGGCCGAACCCGGCGTCGAGATCCGCATCGCCGGCGACGGCGAGATCCTCACCCGCAGCCCGCTCAACACCGCCGGCTACCTCAACCGTCCCGAGGCCACCGCCGAGCTCGTCGACGCCGACGGCTGGCTGCACACCGGCGACATCGGCACGGTCGATGACGACGGCTTCTACCGGGTCGTCGATCGCAAGAAAGAGCTGATCATCACCGCGGGCGGCGAGAACATCTCCCCGGCGGAGATCGAGAACCATCTCAAGGAGCACGTGCTCATCGGCCAGGCCCTCGCCTACGGCGACAACCGGCCGCACCCGGTGGCCGTGCTGACCCTCGACGGCGAGATCGCGCCGGGCTGGGCGCAGGCCAGGGGCATCACGGTCGCCTCGCTCGCCGAGCTGGCCGGCCATCCCGAGGTGCTCAAGGAGGTGGAGGCCGCGGTCGAGGCGGCCAACGCCAAGCTGGCGCGGGTGCAGCAGGTGAAGAAGTGGGCCCTGCTCGGGTCCGAGTGGACCACGGAGACGGGCGAGCTCACCCCGAGCCTCAAGCTCAAGCGCCGCGTCGTGCACGCGAAGTACGCCGACGTCATCGACGGGCTCTACGCCGGTCCCGGCTGAGCGCTCCTGCGTGGTTTTGCCATTCGGGGCGTGTGTTGTGGTCCTGGTCATGACCGGCGGGTTCCTAGCGTCACGCTCATGACCAGAAGCCTTCTTCTCGTCTCGCTCGCGGCGGGATCGCTCTCGGCGGGGTCGCTCATGGCGCCCGCGCCCGCGACCTCCGCCGCGACCGAGCTCGCCATCCGATCCATCACCGTACGTCCGGCGCAGCCCGTGGCCGGGCCGAAGGGCTCCGTCCGCCTGGTGATCGACGTGATCGCCCGCGGCACGCGAGGCAAGCGCGGCGTCTCCGTCAAGGTCGAACCGGGCGCCCCGCCCGCCCCGACGCTCAGCTCGAAGACGACCCCGGTGACGACCCCGGTGACGACCCCGGTGAAGAACCCGGTGAAGAACCCGGTGAAGAACCCGCCGGCGCCCACGCAGACACACACTCCCGAGGAGGAGGGCGCGCCGGATCCGCGGCCCGCCTCACGCGAGGCCACCTCGGACCTGCCGCCGATGATGGCCTGGCGGATGGCCGCGCCTGAGCCGGCCGGGACCTGGGAGACCTGGCGCTTCCTGCCCGACAAGAAGCTCAACCGCTACTACCCGACGGGCACCTGGACGATCAGTGCCACCGCCAAGGGCCCGGGCGGCGCGACGGTCACCGAGTACGAGTCGTTCCAGCTCAGGCGCGACGCGAAGCTCGCCTCCGTGCGGGTGGACGGGACGCAGGGCGGCAAGGTACGGCTGCGGGGGTCGCTGACCAGGGTCGATCCGCGCGGGCTCACCGACTACGGGCCGTTCGCCAAGCAGCGGCTGGAGATTCTCTGGCGTGCCGATGAGTCCTCGGCCTGGGAGCGCATCGGTGAGGTGCGTACCGACGCCTCCGGTTCGTTCGCCACGACGGTGGAGGGCCGTACCGGGGGATTCTGGCGCGTCCGCTATCCCGGAACAGGACATTACGCCTCAGACGTCTCCAAAATCCGACAAATTACTCAATAGTGCGGCAAGCATAATTAAATCCCTGCGTGGCCTAAATCTCCGATGCGGAATCGTGATCAACTGCGTCGCAACTTTTCTTTACCCTTACGCGTCATTGGCCAATGACGTGCCCCATCCGGGGCGCGTTTCCAGACGGGGAAGGAAATTCCGTTGTGAAGATGCGACGTCTCGCCGCCGGCCTGGCGGCTGCCGCCTTGGGCGCGACAATGGTGGCCACCGCCGCCTCGCCCGCGCTCGCCGACCCGGGCATCGACCCGGTCGCGGGCGGCCACACGAGCCTGCAGTTCGACGCCAACCCCGAGCCCGCCTGGCGGGGCCGGCCCATCACCCTTGAGGGCAAGCTCTCCGTCGAGTGCAAGAAGGACTACATCAGCGGTCTCGTCTCGGTGCACCACGCCGACAGCTGCAAGCGCTCCGAGCGCTGGCACCGCCTGGCCTGGAAGCGGATCGTGATCCTCTTCCAGCCGGCGGGCAGCGGCAAGTGGGAATACGTCGAAACGGTCAGGACCAGCCGCAGCGGCTACTTCCACACGAAGGTTCCGGCCCGCACGTCGGGCACCTGGCGCGCCGTCTTCAAGGGCGCCAGATGGCTGGACGGCGCCGAGAGCACGGACTCCGTCCGGGTCATCGGCCACCGTCACCGTCACCACCACTAGTCACACCCCTCGGACGCCCGGCCTCATCAGGCCGGGCGTCCGGCATGTGCGCCCGGCGATCGCCGCCCCGGGCGGCTCAGTACGACACGGCCACCTGGGCGCGGTGGTGCCGGGGCCTTTCGGCCTCGTCCACCAGGGCGGCCGCGAGGTCGGCGTACGCGAACGCGGGCTCGCCCTCGGCGGAGGCCGGCACCTGCCCGCCCCCGATCCGGTAACGGCCCGTCCACGCCGCCTGCTCGTCCAGGACGACCGGCGGCGGCGCCAGCACCACCCAGTCCAGCGCAGACTTCTCGAACACCGCCAGCTCCGCCGCGTGCCCCAGCGAGAACGCACGGGCGTCGGCGGGGAAACCGGGCGTGTCCACGAGCCGGACCCCGGGTGAGACCTCCAGCAGGGTGCCGATGCCCAGCGCGACCAGGCGCGGCACCCCGGCCCGCGCCAGCCCGTCCACCAGGGCGTGCGAGGCCGCCGTGTAGAACTCCTCCGACGGCATGTCCAGCCTGGCCGTGACCTGGATCGCCACGTCGTGACCCGCCGCCACCGCCGCCACCCGGTCGGCGTCGGTGACGTCCCCGGCGACCAGCCGTACGTTCTCACCCGCCAGATGCGGATACTTGGCGGGATCCCGCACCACGGCCGTCACTTCATGCCCGCGTCCTGCCGCCTGCGCCGCCACCCGTGTCCCGGCCCGTCCACCGGCGCCGAACAGCACGAACTTGCTCATCGTCCACGCTCCGTTCTCCTGGCGACCGGACTCCCCGCCGCCGGGAGAACGGTAGAGGGCGGGACCTCGCTTTCCGCAACGATAGTTACCTACGATGACGGGCATGGCCGAGCCTCTCGATCCGGACATGTTCCACGAATGCTCTCCTGTCGCCGCCCCCATCCGCGTCGGCGACAAGTGGACCGCCAAGATCATCCGCTGCCTCGAACGGGGCCCTCGGCGCTTCACCGAGCTCCAGCGTCCGCTGCGCGGCATCACCCCCAAGGTGCTCACCGAGTCCCTGCGCGCGATGGAACGCGACGGCCTGCTCACCAGGACCGCCTACGACGAGATCCCGCCGCGCGTCGAATACGAGCTGACCGCCCTCGGCCGCAGCCTCCTCGAACCGATGAACGCCGGCTGCGAGTGGTCCAGGAAACACCTGGCCGAGCTCATGCGCGCCCGCGAGACCTGGCACGCGGGCACGCCCTGACGGACGGGGGACAGATCAGGCAGGGTGGGGGCATGAGAGTCCTGATACTGGGCGGCACGTGGTTCCTGGGGCGCCGCACAGCCGAACGCCTCGCCGAGCGCGGCGACCAGATCCTCCTCGTACATCGCGGTTCCGACCGGTCCGCACCCACCGTGCCGGGTGCCCATCTGCACACCGACCGTCACGACCTGGCGCGTCACGCCCACCAGATCAAGGAATTCGCGCCGCAGGCCGTGGTCGACACCCACGCGCTCACCGGCGCCGACGTGGACGCCGTCCTTCCGCTGCTGCCGCACGTGCCGACCGTGGTGCTGTCCAGCCAGGACGTGTACGAAGCGTTCACGGGCCTGCAGACGGGACGTTGCCTGGCACCCGTACCGATCACCGAGGAGTCCCGGCTGCGCCGCGAGCGCCACCCCCACCGGGGTGCGGGCATCCCCGGCGTGCCCGACGACTACGACAAGCTCGACGTGGAGGAACGCTGGCTGGCGCGCGGCGCCGTCGTCCTGCGGCTGCCGCTGATCTACGGACCCCACGACTGGCAGCGCAGGGAGGAGCCGGTCCTGCGCCGCGTCCGCGCGGGCCGCGACCGCATCCCGGTCGGCGCCGCCAACCTGCTCTGGACCAAGGGGTACGTCGACGACCTGGCGACCGGAGTCCTGTCGGCCCTCGACCACCGGGCCGCCGACGGCCTGGCCGTCAACCTGGGGGAGACGTCCACGGTGACGATGGGCGCCTGGTTCGAGCAGATCCTCGAAGCCGCGGGGTCGCGCGCCCGGCTGGAAAGGGTGCCCGACGACCGCATCCCGCCCGACCTGGCGTTGTCGGCGGCACCCGCCCAGCACCTGGTGTTCAGCTCGGCCCGCGCCCGGACACTGCTCGGCTGGGAGCCGGGCGACCCGGCCGCGCACGTCGCCGAGTCGGTGCGCTGGCATCTGGCCCACCCGCCGGAGGACGCCTGGTCGGATGAGGACACCGCGGCGGACGACGCCGCCCTCGCCGGCTGACAGGGCCCGGTTCGCATACGAAGGAGGAATCGATCACTATGGGGATGTGTTGTCGTGGTAAGGAGGGGCGATGGACAGCGCCTCCGGGCCCGCGTCATAGTCTGGTCCCCGGGCGTACGAACAGGAGGTGACGCCCCATGTTGCGAGACTCGTTCGGACGGGTGGCGACAGATCTTCGGGTGTCCCTCACGGACAAGTGCAACCTGCGCTGCACCTACTGCATGCCGCCGGAAGGGCTCGACTGGCTGCCCAACCCGCAGTTGCTCACCGCCGACGAGATCGTCCGACTGGTGAGCATCGGCGTCGAACGGCTGGGCATCACCGAGGTGCGCTACACCGGCGGCGAGCCTCTGCTCAGGCGCGAGCTGGCCGACGTCGTCGCCCGCACCACCGCACTCACCCCCAGGCCGCAGGTGTCGCTCACCACCAACGGCATCGGCCTGGCCCGCCTGGCGGGCCCGCTGGCCGAGGCCGGGCTCGACCGGGTCAACATCTCGCTCGACACCCTCGACCCCGCCACCTTCAAGCGGCTCGCGCACCGAGACCGGCACGCCGACGTGATCGCCGGGCTGGCCGCCGCCGACGAGGCGGGCCTGCGGCCCGTGAAGGTCAACGCGGTCCTCATGCGCGGCGTCAACGACCACGAGGCCGTGCCGCTCCTGCGCTGGTGCCTCGACCAGGGGTACGAACTACGCTTCATCGAGCAGATGCCCCTCGACGCGCAGCACGGCTGGAGCCGCGAGGGCATGGTCACCGCCGACGAGATCCTCGCGTCGTTGTCCGCCTCGTTCGACCTGACGGCCGACGACCTGGAGGAGCGCGGCAGCGCCCCCGCCGAACGGTTCCTCGTCGACGGCGGGCCGGCGCGGGTGGGGGTCATCGGCTCGGTGACGCGCCCGTTCTGCGGCTCGTGCGACCGGGTCCGGCTCACCGCCGACGGCCAGGTGCGCAACTGCCTGTTCGCCACCGAGGAATCCGACCTCAAGACCGCCATGCGCGCGGGCGCGTCCGACGACGAACTGGCCGACAGGTGGGTGGCCGCGGTCGCCCGCAAGCGTGCGGGGCACGGCATCGACGACCCCTCCTTCCTCCAGCCCGCCCGCCCCATGTCCGCCATCGGCGGCTGACCTCCACGCCGGAACCTGGTTCCCGCACCGCGACCGTCCTGCCGGTTCGTCCTGCCGGTTCGTCCCGCCGCCCCGGCCGTGACCGCGCGGCGAGGGTGTGGTGAGGTGGGTGGCGGCGGGCCGGTTCGGATCTGGGGTGAGGGTGTGGAGTTCGACGCGGTGATCCTGGCCGGGGGAGCGGCGCGCAGGCTGGGCGGGGCGGACAAACCCGGCCTGACCGTCGGCGGGCGGACCCTGGTAGAGCACGTGGTCGCAGCCGTCGCCGGGGCGGGGAAGACGATCGTGGCAGGCCCGCAACGCCCGATCCCCGGCGTCGTGTTCGTCAGGGAGGATCCCCCGCGCGGCGGTCCCGTGCCCGCGCTCGCCGCCGGCCTGCACGAGGTGAGCGCCCCGTGGGTGGTGCTGCTCGCCGGTGATCTGCCGTTCATGACGACGGCCCATGTGAGCGCCATGCTGCGGGCCGCCGAGCGTGCGGGCGGGGTCGTACTGGTGGACGACGGCGGACACGAGCAGTGGCTGGCCGGCGCGTGGCCGGCCGCCGAGCTGAAGGCGGCGCTCGCCGGCTATCAGGGACGCTCGCTCAAGGGCCTGCTCGGTCCGCTCGTCGCCGTGCGCCTGGCGCTGCACGGGCGGCCCTGGTTCGACTGCGACACAATGGACGATCTGGAGGAGGCTCGTATGAACGTGCTCAACGAATGGACCGCGCTGGCCTGCAAGGAACTCGGCATCGACCCGGCCACCCTGGACCGCGACCTGATTCTCGACCTGACCAAGGAGGTCGCGCACGGCGTCGCCAGGCCGGCCGCGCCCCTGACCGCCTATCTGCTCGGGCTCGCTCAGGGCGCCGGCACCGCACCCGAGGACGCTGTGGCGAAACTGATCACATTGGCGAAAAACTGGTCGCAGGCGACCACCGAGACGTTGACGGACGACTGACACTCGAACGAACTGTTGAAGTCAATCTCCTGCCCCGCCTGAAAGGTTCCTGTGAATTCTGGGGCAGGAGGGGTGTAAACGATTTCGGGAAAGCAGTCCTATCCGACTCGCCCGGCGGCGTCGCACTGATCAAAACTTCCGGAAAGGGGCGACGCCGGGTGGTTACGGGGGCAAACCACCCGGCGTCGCTTCATCGGCGTTCCGACGGGGGCCCGGAACGCCGGCACCAGCACTCCGACGGGGGACCGGAGCGCTTGGCTAAAGCGTACACCTACAACCCATGGGATGCGTCAAGACTTAGTCACGACCCGATCTCGCGTCGATGCAGCGGTATCTCGCTTTGGTTAGCTTCCGGCGACTGAAAGGTAGGAGGCGGGGCAGCCTGGCCCCTCTCATTGGCCCCGATTACGGCTATGTATGGCAAAAAGACGGCCGCGGCGATGAACAGCAGCCGGTACGGCCACGGCACCGGCACCACGACCGCCAGGATCAGGCAGATCGTCCGGATGCCCATCTTGATGAGGTAGCTGATCTCACGTTTGCGGATGTCCGCGGTCAGCGACGGCCTGGCGTCGGTGACGGCGTGGACGTCCTGCTTCTTGCGCCACCCCTTCATACCCTCCACGGTAGACCTCGGATGAGCAGGGCGCGACGGCGCCCCCGGACGCGGACACAGGTCATGCGATCATGGCCTTCGAGTAAGGAGGACGGGGAGATGACGGACCGTACGTACCGGGTCACCGAGATCGTCGGCACCTCGGGGGAGAGCGTCGACCAGGCGATCCGCAACGGCCTCAGGAGGGCCTCGCAGACGCTGCGCCACCTCGACTGGTTCGAGGTGACCGAGATCCGCGGCCACCTCGACGCGGGCGAGGTGGCGCACTTCCAGGTCGGCATGAAGGTGGGCTTCCGCCTGGAAGACGCCTGAAGGCCGGACGCCACCGGCTAGATCGGCCCGCGTGACCGGTGAGTTCCGCATCCTGCTCGTGTGCACGGCGAACATCTGCCGTTCCGCGATGGCGGAAGCGATCGCCAGGGCGATGCTCGCCGGCACGGGCCTGCCCACCGCCACGGGGAGCGCGGGGGTACGCGCGCTGACCGGTCATCCGATGGCGCCGCACGCGCTCGCCACGCTCGCCCGGCTGGGCCTCGACGGGCGGGCGCACCGGGCCAGGCCGCTCGACCTCGACCTGGTCAGGTCGGCCGATCTGCTGCTGACGATGGAGGCAGGGCACGCCGCCGTCCCGGTGGGGCTCGACCCCGCCGCCGCACGCAGGACGTTCACCCTGCCCGAGTTCGCCACACTGGCGTCGGGCACGGACGAGCGCCGCTACCGGTCCGACACCGCGGAGCGCGCGCGGGCGATCGTGGAGGCGGCCGCCGGGAGGCGCGGCCGGCAGCCCGGCCCCGACATACGCGATCCTTACGGAGGCCCGCCCGAGGGCTACGACACGTGCGCGCAGACGCTCGGCGAGTCGCTCAGCCATGCCCTGAACGCCTTGCTGGGCCGCCTGCCCGCCGCAGTCACCCGAACGCCCCGGACGGTCAGCACGGGCGGCCGCGGGCGCGGGCGGGCGGAACGGGGCGAAGGCGTGGACGAGTGGGCGC